>CAIXUE010000308.1 GCA_903922545.1 uncultured Alphaproteobacteria bacterium
GCTGCCTTGGGCACCAGCGCGCCCTTGCCCTTGGTGTCCACAGTCACCAGCGTGAAAAGCGCATTGCCCGGCCCATCGCGGAACAGCTGCAACTGGCTGTGCTGATCCACCGGACCCAGCACCGACACCGGCGTCGAACCTTTGCCGTCCTTGCCAAGGCTTTCCGCCCAAAGCTGCCGCCACCAGCCGCCGAACACCGAAAGCTGGTCGGCATAGGGCCACAGAATGGTGGTGGCGAGCCGGTTTTCCGTCGCCAGAGCATAATGCAGCGCAGCCCCAGTTGCGGCGGGCGTGTCATTGGCGCTTTTGGCGGCCAAGGTGTGATCCAGCACCGCCGCCGCGCCGGCGCGCAGCGCCTTCACGTCTATGCCCATCAAAAGCGCCGGCAGCACGCCCACCATGGTCAGAACCGAATAACGCCCGCCCACGCCTTCGGGATGATCCAGCCGCGTGGCGCCAATGCTTTCGGCAAAATCACCCAGCGCGCTTTGCTTGGGCTCGGTGATGATGGTGAAATGTTTTTTCAGCGATTTGACACCGGCTTTCTTCAAAGCCTCGACCGCGGTCAGAACCTGCATCAGGGTTTCCGCCGTGCCGCCGGATTTGGAGATGGCGATGAAATGGGTCTTCTTCAGGTCAAAGCGTTTCAGCGCCGCGTCCCAGGAAAAGGGATCCGGATTGTCGTGAAATTCCACGCCGGGCTTTTTCTTCAGCGCCGTCAGCGCCTGGCCGCCCAGGCTGGAGCCGCCAATGCCCAGTACCGCAATGTTTTTCATACCGGCGATGGCGGCGGCGGCTTTCTTGGCCGCTTTCAGATCATCCGTGCGTGCGGGCACGCCCAACAGCTCGATGGATTTGGTCCGCGCCTGTTCGCGCAGCCAGAGCAGCGCGCCATCAGCCTTGGCCAATGCGGCGGTCCAGTCATAGGCGAGCGGCGCGCCTTTGCCGTTGAGGGCTGCATCCAGGGAAACGGAAAGGGGGGCTGAGTCGGGCATGGGCATATCCTAGCAGAGGGTTTTTGACAGACGCCCCCGCCGGCAAAGCCATCAACAGGGGTAAATCAGGGACCGGATTTGGCGGGCTTACCCGGGGTAACGGGCGGTTTGACCACGGGTTTCACCACCGGCTTGACGCCCGGCGGGGCGGCGGCGGGGGCATTGCCGGCGGCAGGGGCCGGGCCCCCGGGTGGATTGGTCCCGGTCAGGCCGGCCACCGGCGGCGGGGTGGGCCGCACTGGCGCCTTGGGCTGTTCGGCGGGGCGGCCTTCCTCGGGCGTGCCGGCCACCACCACGGTCAGGCGGGCGGGATCAAACAGGCGTTTGGCCACCCGCTTGATGTCGGCCAGCGTCACCGCCTGGATCAGGGAATTGCGCCGCGCCACATAACCGATATCCAGATTTTGGCGCTGGAAGGTGTTGAGTTGGGAGGCGATGCCCGAAGTGGAAGCAAAGGCCAGCGGGAAAGAGCCCGTCAGATACGTTTTGGCGTCATCCAGTTCCTGCTGGGTGGCGCCATTGGCGGCATAGGCTGCCATGGTATCGCGCACCACCGAAATGGTCTGGCGCACCGCATCGGCGCGAGTAGCGACCGAGCCTTCCATCACACTGGCGCGGTTGTAGGACGCAAGCTGTGTGGCGATGCCATAAGTGAGGCCGCGCTTGACCCGCACTTCATCCATCAGGCGCGAAGAAAAACCGCCACCGCCCAGAATATAATTGGCGACATAACCGGGAATGAAATCGGGATCCTGACGCATGATGCCCGGCAGGCCGAAAATCACCGTGGGCTGGGGCACCGCCATGTTGGTGACATGGACGCCCGGCTGGCCCAACCGGCCCACCGGCGGCGGCGGGGCCGGCACGGTTTCGGGCACCGGCTTGAAAGTATCGGCCATCAGCTTGGTGGCGGCCGGCGCGGTGATATCGCCCGATACGGTGAGCTTGATGCCGCCCCGCACCCAATGGCTTTTGGCGAAGGCCCGCAGATCATCAACATTGATGGCCTGAATGCTGCCGGCATCGCCCTCGCTGTCATGGCCATAAGGATGGCCGTTGAAAAACGCGCCCGAAAAAACCCGCCGCGCCACGGTGGGCGGCTGGTCTTCGCCTTGGGCCAGGGATTGCACGATCTGGGTGCGAACCCGCGCCACCGCTTCGGCGTCAAAGCGCGGATGGGTCAGCGCGGCCTGCAGCAGCTTCATCGCCTCGGGCAGGTTTTCGCTCAAGGTCACCACCGAGATCACCATATAGTCGCGCTCGACATCGGCGCGGAACTGAATGGCGTGATCGGCCAGGGCTTCGTGGAAGGCGCGCGAATCCATGCCGCCCGCGCCTTCATCCATCAGCGAAGCGGCAAAGGTGGCAAGACCCGGCTTGCCGTTCGGATCGTAAGCGGAACCGGCGGGCAGCGCCGCCACCACCGCCACGATGGGCACGGTGTGATCTTCGGCGAACCAGACTTGGGCATTCTTGCCCAGATCGAGATTCTTGATGTCAGCGGCGGAAGCAGACACGGTGCTTGCCACGGCAAGAGCTAAGAAAACGGAGCATCGGCCAGCGAAAGTGCGAGCATAGCGGCGAAAACTCTTGCGAGCGCTTTCGCGTTCGGCCGTGCGACCATCAAAAAAGTTCATGGCTTGGGGCCTCCCGCCGGAAGCAGGTAAGCGGTCACTGCATTGCGGCGGTTCAGGCTCTGCGCCGCTTTGCGCACGCCATTGCCGTCCACCGCCTTGATACGGCTGGGCCATGCCGTCACGTCATCCACCGTCAGCCCAATCATCAGCGCCGTGCCATAGGCCGTGGCCATGGCCATCTGGCTGTCGCGCCGGTAGGTGACAGACGCCACAAGCTGGGTTTTGGCGCGGGTCAGATCGGTGTTGGCGGCGGGCGCGGCGGTGAAGCCCTGCATCACCTGGTCGATCGCCCGCTCCAGATTTTCCAGTGAAACGCCGGGGCGCGGCACGGCATAGATGGTGAACTCGGCGGCATCGCGGGTGAAGCCGTCATAACTGCAGCCGGCGTCGGAGGCGAGTTTGCGCTGTTCCACCAGCACGCGATACAGCGCCGCCGTCTGATCGCCGCCCATGATCTGGGACAGCAGTTCCAGCCCCTCGGCCTCCCCCGGCGCGGCCTGGGCGTAAGACGGAACGCGATAGACGCGGGTGAAAACCGGCACCTGCACATCGGGGCGCTGCACCGTCATGCGCGCTTCGGCCAGGCGCGGCGGCTGGGTGAATTCGGCGCGCGGCGGAATTTCCCGGGCCGCCACCTTGCCATATTCGCTTTGCGCCAGAGCGCGCACCTGATCGGGCGTGACATCGCCGGCAATGATCAGCGTGGCGTTGTTGGGCGCGTAATGATGATCGTAGAAATCCTGGGCCGAGACGCGGTCGATGCGGCGCACTTCCTGCGCCCAGCCGATCACAGGGCGGCCATAAGGATGCGATAGATGCAGTTCGGCGGCGATCTGCTCGCCCACCAGCGCCTGGGGATTGTTGTCCACCCGCATACGGCGCTCTTCCAGCACCACGTCGCGCTCGGTGGAGACATTGTTGTCGGACAGATCCAGATTGGCCATGCGGTCGGCCTCCAGATCCATCGCCAGCTTCAGCCGGTCGGCCGCGATCTGTTCGTAGAAGGCCGTGAAATCATGGGTGGTGAAGGCGTTTTCATCACCGCCATTCTTGGCGATGGTCTGGGAATATTGGTCACCCGGCACGGCCTTGGTGCCGCGAAACATCATATGTTCGAAAAAATGTGCCAGACCCGAAACGCCGGGCGGATCATCGACCCCGCCCACCTTGAACCACAGCATCTGGGTCACGACGGGCGCGCGATGATCGGGGATCACCAGCACCTGCATGCCGTTCTGCAGAGCGAATTGAAAAACCGGCGCCGCCGCATGGGAAACAGGCGCGGGCGTAGGCACAGCCGTAGCGGCGCGGCCTGGCGCAACAAGGCCAAGCGCGATCAGCGCGGCAGAGCCGGCTTTGATGATCCTAGAACAACCAGCCAAACCAGCCGCCGGACGAAGAAGAGCTGGGAGCCGCAGCAGCAGCCGGTTTTTTCGGCGCGGTGCTGGGCGAAATCGTGCCGTTCAGCACGCGGTCGGTAAAGCTCTGATCGGCGGCGGCGGCCGAGGCGCGGGAATCCGCCGCCAGTTCGGCGCGGATCGACGGATCGGTATTCTGTGCATTGGCATTGGCCAGCAGCATGCGCTCACCCAGCGAAATATTGTTCGGCATGCCGGCGGCCACGGTGGCGGGATCGGAGCCATTGAACAAGGCGGCCTGGGCGGAATCGGTGGGATCTTCCTGGTTCAAAGGCGGGGCGCCAGGGGCGGGCGGACGCAAGTTGAAATTGGGCGGGATGATGAGCGGCGCCTTGGTCACCACCGCGAATTCATCGGGCGCCTGCTTGGTGATGCCGGCTTCGCGCCGCAGCGTGTCGCAAGCCGACAGGCTTGCGGCCAGGGCAAGCCCCGTCCCGCTGATCACGGCAAACCGGTAAACACTCTTAAGGCGCATTCCATAGCCTCTTACGTCGGATGAGGATGCTCGGGCTTGAGCACCTCATAAATGATGGCGATGGCGCCCAAAGTGATGGCGACATCGGCGACATTGAACACATACCAGTCATAGCCGAAGCCGTAAAAGTGGAAAAAATCGGCCACCCGGCCATAAATAACCCGGTCAATCATATTGTTGCCGATAGCCCCGCCAATCACCAGCCCCAATCCCACCGCCAGGGAGCGGCTGTTGGTGTCCCACAGCCACCAGCCCAACCCCAACACCGCCAGGAAGGACAGGCCGATTATGGCGAAAGTTCCCGTGCGGCTGGAGGCGGCGAACAAGCCATAGGAAACGCCGGCGTTCCACACCATCACCAGGTTAAAAAACGGCAAGACGGGCACCACCTGGCCGGGCGCCATGGTGGCGAAGCCCGCCTTGTAGAGCAGAAACAATTTTGAGCCCTGATCGGCGGCCAGTGAAACCGCCGCGGCAATGCCGCCCAACTCGCGCGGTTTGAGCGCACTCATGCCGGGGTCTTTTCCACCGCGTCGCTGCAGCGGTTGCAAAGCTCATGGCCCTTCACTTCCGGCAGCACGCGCCAGCAGCGGCCGCATTTGCCGCCCTTGGCGGGCTCAAAGCGCACTTTCACGCCCGGCACATCAAGCAGCGCAAAATCGCTGTCCACGCCCGCGGCCACCGCTTCGATTTCCACGCCCGAAGTGATGACGATTTCCTCGAACGGAATGGAAGCCAGGATTTCGGCGTCGGATTCATTTTCCAGTATGATGAAAGGCATCGCTTCCAGGCTGGAGCCGATTTTCTTGTCGGCGCGGGCGATTTCCAGCGCGCCGGTGACCACGCGGCGCAAATCGCGCACCCGTTTCCATTTTTCGATCAGCTGCGGGTTGGCCCAGGATTTGGGCGTGGGTAGGAAATCCTGCAGATGCACGCTTTCTTCTTCGCCGGGGAAGCGCGAAAGCCAGGCTTCTTCCATGGTGAAACAAAGAATAGGCGCGAACCAAGTGACGACGCGGCGGAAAATTTCATCCATCACGCTGCGGGCGGCACGGCGGCGCGGCGCGGTGGCGGCGTCGCAGTACAGAACGTCTTTGCGGATATCGAAGTAGAAGGCCGAAAGCTCGTTGGTGCAGAAGGCGAACAGCGACGCCGTTACCCGGTTGAAATCAAACCCGGCATAGCCTTCGCGGACCTGGACATCCAGTTCCGCCAGCCGCGCCAGCATCATGCGCTCCAGCTCCGGCATTTTTTCCGGCTCGATACGTTCTTTTTCGTCAAAGCCGGCCAGATTGGCCAGC
>CAIXUE010000309.1 GCA_903922545.1 uncultured Alphaproteobacteria bacterium
AGCAGGCTGCCGGGTTTGAGATCCACGCCGTGCGGCACATGTTCCTTTACCGGCGCCGTCATACCTGCCATGGACGGCGGAAGCTGCTGCCCCAGGATGTAACCTTCAGTAGGGGCCGCGACGACTGGGCCATCACCGACATCCCAATGCTTGGCGCCGGTGAGCTGGATGGTGAAATTCTCATGCATGTCGAAATGGCAGGATGCGCCGCCCGAGGCCGGGGTAAGAAACATGCTGGCGATGACGCGCCCGCGCGGCGCGCCCAGGAAATCCGCTACCCCGTTTGTCAGCCCTTCCAGTGGAACATTGATGAAATAAAGCGTCGCGCCCAAGGCAAAAAAATCTGCCGCATTGCCGGCGTCCACCGGCACCACGCTATGGGCGACATGTTCGCTTGCGATCCAGGCTTGCGTGCCGCCCCTTGCCAGACTGGCGATGCGGGCAATGTCGAGCACTCCGATTTCCTGGCTGATCCGGGCAAATTCGGTCGCGCCTATTTCCAGCGCCAGCATGCGCTTTTGCCAATATTCGGCGAAAAACCGTTCGGCGCCGATGGCGCCAAGCACCTGGGTGAGATCAAGCGGCTTGTGGAGCACGTCAACTGTCATGGTCGCCAGCCGGAATCCTGTAAAAATACTGTCCCATAAAGCCCAACCGTGGCGCAACCCGGCAATGGACGCTGCCCGCCGGGCCGGTATAATCTGGCGTCACTTTTTGCGGGGACTATATGCAGATGCGTTTCCTCCGGCTTATTCCGCTTGGCGTGCTGACCATGCTGCCGTCGCTTGGCGCCACGGTATTGGCCGATCCGCGCGCCGATGTGATCGCGGGATCATCCCGCTGTGACGGCATTCCCGACGACCGGACCTGGCTGGACTGTTACTATGGCGCGGCCCAGCCCCTGCGCGCGCAATTGGGCCTTGCGCCCGCGCCGGCTTCGCAGCAGGCGCTTGTTCCCCCCGCCCGGCCGGGAATGCCGGCGCCGGTGCGTCCGGGCACGGCGGCCGTTGAAGAAGATGAATCGTCCGGCGTCGGCAATTTCTTTCAACGCCTGATGGTGCATAAAAACGTCAAGGATGAAGCCCCTACCCGCATGACCGCCTATAAATTCGATCAGGGCGGCTTTTTCACCGTCACGCTGGCCAATGGCGAAGTGTGGAAGCAGGGCGCCCTGGACACGACCATGGCGAAATGGCGGGCCGCGCCCCAGAGCTACAACGTCAGGGTCCTGGCCGGAGGGAAGATGGAAGTCGCCGGCCACGAACTCTACCAGGTAGAGCAGGTGCGCTAGCCGCGCATGCCAAACTGCCAATAGCGTTATCGGCGCTGCCTGGCCTGGGACGAATATCCGCTTTGTGCCAAAAACAAACCTCGGCCTTTTTCTGACGGCTTGTTGGCGCGCTTATCAAAATAGGTGAGCAACACCGCAGACAGTGGCGCGTTCGGTGATTTCGGGGTAGCCTAGGACGCAGAGCGTAAAATCCCTAGAATTCTTGGTCTAAAAGCTTAAAAGGGGTGCCATGCCCTCGCCCACCTTCACCCACGTACAAGGTATGCGGCACGCTGCGCCCGTGCTCGAAGTCAGCGCTTCGAACCTCAGTCTTGAGGAATTTTGGGGCAAGTTTGTTGCAAAGAGCCGACCCTGTGTGATCAAGGGCGCCGTTAGCCATTGGCCAGCCACGCGGAATTGGCGCGACAAGGAATATATCAAGAGACGCTCGGGGCATCACCAAGTCTATTATTATCCACACGAGAACTTCGCTTCGCCTCGTCAAGAACGCCAAAAAGAGATCATTAGCCTGTCCGAGGCCTTGGATCGGTTGCATGACGAGAATGTTGCCGTAGGCTTCGTGGGCACCAACAATGCGGTGGAGTTATTGGCGGACACTGGCGATCTGCCCTTCTTGGGTAAGGTACAGCCAGCTTTTTTCTATCCGTTCATTCGACATTTCATTTACCGCAATGCCGGTTCTACCTGGCATTACCATGCATTTGACGAAACTTTAATGTGCCAAATTGTGGGTACCAAGCGGGTCGGAATGCTTAGCTTGGACAATCCCTACCACTCCGCCATTCGCGACATCTTCTTCCGAGAGAATTATTACGACGATCCCGGCTCCTTCGCGGCATTCGAAAATGCCGAGCTGGACTGGCTCACCGCAACGGTACAGGAGGGCGACGCACTTTATATTCCACCGCTTTGGTGGCACGGCGTGATCACGGTTTCGGATGGCTTCGGTATCACTGCGCCGGTGCCATGGCGTTCGCCCCTGCCGGTGATCGCTGACGGTATTTGCAAGATGGCAGCAGGCAATGCCGACATCGTCGGGAAGCGTGCCGCGACGAATGTCGGAGCCTTGGTGGCGGTGGCGCAGACTTTAGGACTGGAAAAGGAATTCGCACTGGCCTGGCAGCGAGGCTATTAACCGACGATAAGCCGGACAATTTAAAAAAAAGGCGGCGCGGGGAATTTCCATCCCTGCGCCGCCGATCTTTTTCCGGTCTGAACCGTCAGTTCAGGTTGATACGAACACCGCCCTGATACATGCGGCCAATACCGTCATAGATCGTCAGGTTTGTAGTAGAACCGCCCGTGGTGCTGGCGAGATTGGGAGGCGGCGTGTTGGTGGCGTTCTTGATCGAGGTATAGAACTGGACGTTATTGTTCCACTTGTAGGACGCACTGAGATCAAGATAGGCGACCCACGGGACATTGTTGTTATCCACCTGGATGCCGCTTCTCCAAGTGTTGTTGAGCACCGCCGCTCCCGTGGCGCGCACCTTGGCAGAAGCATCCCACGGTCCCTGAGAATAGCCGACCTGGAAGCTGCCCTTGAACTTTGGCGTGCCGGTATAGGCCGAATCAGAGCCCAGCGCGCCCGCGCCGTCAGTCGTCACGCCGAACGCGGACTGACCGAATTCGTCGGTATAGTTGCCCAGCAAGGCGAAACTCATGGTTCCGGCCAGGAAGTCCGTCTGGTAGTTGGCCTGGAAGTCGAAGCCCGAAGCTGTTTGCGAGCCAATGTTCTGCGGAATGTTAAGGATGAGGTTAAGCGCGCCCGCATAAGTCTGGGGGAAAGCCGCATTTCCGTATATTTCATATTTGCAAAGATTGGTAATGGGGCCAGCGCCGTATGCCCCTGTTCCACCGGTTACTCCGTTGCCGCAACCATTGAGAATCTGGGTGTTGGAGGGCGTGAAAATCGCCTGCTTGATCACGATCGAATAATAGTCGACCGAGGCGCTGAACCCGTCCATCCAATGCGGCGTCATGACAACGCCGGCTGAAATGGTGTTGGCTTCTTCCGGCACCAGGGCGGTATTGCCCTGGGCGGTGTAGAAGATGCTTGAGGACTTTCCGGACACCGGGTCGGTAACCGTGCCGCCGTTATTATACTGCGGCACCGCGAACAATTCCGAGATGATGGGCGCGCGAATGTCTTCCGACCAGGTGCTGCGCAGCTTGAAATCGTCGTTGATCTGGCTGGTCAGGCCGATTTTCCAAGTCTCAACCATGCCACTGGTGGAATAGCTGGTGATACGGCCAGCCAGCGAGAAATCGAGAGACTGGACAACACCGCCCTTGAGGATCGGTCCGTCAATTTCGAGGTTGCCTTCCTCGACTTCATACTGGCCCGCATAGGTGGAGAAGTTGCCGTTGCTCCACAGCGCCGGGCCGTCAATCGCCGGAAACGCCGCGGTCTGACGCTGCTGTTCATGGCGATACTCGGCGCCGAACTCGACGGCGACCTTGCCGGCCGGTAGTTCCCAGGGCAGCGTGCCCTGCATCGAGCCCGCCACAACGTCCTGGTACATCTTGTAGAGGACATTGTTCGACAGGCCCGGGCTGGTGCGGCCCGGATCAACATAGTTGAGGGCTTGGGAACTGATGCCGCCAAAGCCAATGAGATCCACAGGCTGGCAGCCGCTGTTGGGGTTGGTCAGCGTCACGTTACACTGGACAGAACCGACCGGCAGGCCTGAAGTCCCTACATTGGCTGTGGTGACAACCACCGCGTTGATCGCGTTGACGAGGTTCGAAACCAGCGCATCATCCGGATCCTTTTGCACCTCACGGACCTGACTGTGCTGGATATAGGCATTCCAGGACCAGTCATCGCCCAGCGTACCTTCCAGGGTGAAGACGCCGCGCATCAACTGGCGGTTGCTGTAGTTGATGCCCATGCCGATGGAGTTGGCGGCAAAATCCTGAATGGAGGGATTCAAGACGTTGGTGTTGTTCAGCTTGTTGGTGGCAAGGGTAAAGCTGGTGATGCCCGCGGTCGTCATGCGGTTCTGAACGGTGGCGGGAATATAGGGGTTGCCGCTGAAGATTGTTTCGGTGCTTGTATTGTCCGAATCGTCGTTCATTTCGTAGTTGGTGCCATAGTTCAACTGAACCGAGGCCTGAACGGTGTCGCTGACCTTGTAGCGGGCAAACCCAAACAGCGTCGTGCTGTGATAGGGCGTGGACGTGGTGCCGATCTGCTGGGTGTTGGTGAATTCGTTCGCCGAGCAG
>CAIXUE010000310.1 GCA_903922545.1 uncultured Alphaproteobacteria bacterium
ATCTCTTCATTGATCGATGAATCTTTTTCGATATAGGTGTCGGTGCGCGGGATATAGGCTTCCGGCTGGTAGTAATCGTAATAGCTGACGAAATACTCGACCGCGTTTTCCGGAAAGAACTGCTTGAACTCGGAGTAAAGCTGCGCCGCCAGGGTTTTGTTGGGGGCCAGGATCAGCGCCGGGCGCTGGGTGCGGGAAATCACCTGCGCCATGGTGAAGGTCTTGCCCGAACCGGTGACGCCCAGCAGCACCTGATCGCGGTCCTGCGCATTCACGCCCTTGACCAGTTCCTCGATCGCGGTGGGCTGGTCGCCGGCGGGTTCATACTCGCTCACCAGCTTGAACTTCTTGCCGCCTTCCGATTTTTCCGGCCGCGCCGGGCGATGGGGCACGAAAGTGCCCGTGACCCCGGCCAGCGGCATCGCCAGATAGGCTGGGTCCACGGCCGAGTCGGCCGCAATCGGCGCCGCCGCTACAGCCTCCTGGAACCTGGCCGCGTTGTCGGACGGTTTTTTGGAGCCGCGCTTGCCCGCGCGGGGGATCATGCCGTTATTGTGAGCCATAGCCTGTAAATAGGAATGGGCGCCTCCCGATCCAAGGCGCCGGAACAAATGCTAACCTGCCGGGCCAGCCGGAACAATAATAGAACGCCATGACCATCCAGGAATTGCTGCGCCAGGCTATGCCGCTGCACCAGGCCGGCCGCCTGGATGAGGCGGAAAGCCATTACGCCGCCATTCTGGCCGAGCAGCCGGACACATTCCCCGCCCTGCACCTGATAGGCCTGCTTCGCCTGCAACAGGGCCGGCTGGAGGAAGCGCTGGGTTTCATGGCGCGGGCATTGGCCGTGCAGCCCGAGGCGCCCGAGACCCTGACCAATTACGCCATCGTGCTGACCAACCTTGGCCGCCATGAAGAAGCGCTGGCGGCGCTGGACACGGTGATCCGTCTTCGCCCCGGCGCGGGCGCGCTGACCAATCGCGGCGCGGTCAAAAGCAAGCTGCGCTGGCTGGATGCGGCGCTGGAAGATTTTGACCGCGCTTTGGCGCTGGACGCCCGCAACATCGAAGCCCTGAACAACCGGGGGCTGATCCTGCACAGCCTCAAGCGTTATGACGAAGCGCTGGCCAGCTTTGATGCGCTGGTGGCGCTGGCGCCGGATTATTTTGAAGGCCGCAACAATCGCGGGCTGACACTGCGTGAATTGGGGCGCAGCGGCGAAGCCCTGGGCGAATTCGACCGCGTGATCGCCCAGCAGTCCGGCCATGCCGGCGCCCATGTCAATCGCGCCAGCATCCTGTGGCGGCTGGAACGGCTGGAAGAGGCGTCAGCCGCATATGATCGCGCGCTGGTCCTCAAGCCTGATCTGGTCGAAGCGCTGGAAAGCCGCGCCAGCCTGAACTGGACGCGACATCAGCGGCTGGCTCCCGCCATCGCCGATCTAGAACAGGTGCTGAAACTGTCGCCAGAGCAGCCTTATCTGCTGGGCAACCTGATGCACCTGAAAATGCATGCCGGCGATTGGCGCGATTTTGCGGAAAACAGAGCCCGCTTGGATGACGCGGTGCGCGCCGGCAAACCCGCCGCCGAACCTTTTGTCTATCAGGGCCTGTCGGACAATCCCGCAGATCTTCTGACCTGTGCGTTCACTTATACCAATCGCGATTTCCCGCCTATGGAAAGACCGCTCAAGCGCGGCCCGCGCCGTCCCGGTGCGCTTCGCATCGGTTACGTCTGCGGCGAATTTCGCGCCCAGGCCACCATGTATCTGGCGGCGGGCCTGTTCGAAGCCCATAACCGTTCGCGTTTCGAGGTTCTGGCTTTCGACAACAGCCGTGATGACGCAACACCGATGCGCCGCCGCGTGGTCAATGCTTTCGACAAATTCATTCCCATCGCCAATCTGTCTGACCGCGACGCTGCCGCCCGCATCGCCGCCGAAGACGTTGATATCCTGGTCAGCCTCAACGGCTATTTCGGCAAGATGCGGCCGGGCGTTTTCGCGCAGCGGCCCGCGCCCATCCAGGTCACTTATCTGGGTTTTCCCGGCACGCTGGGCGCGCCCTATATGGATTACATCATCGCCGATGATGTTGTGATCACGGAAGCCGACCATCGCTTCTATACGGAAAAAGTGGTCACGCTGCCGGGCAGCTATCAGGTCAATGATTCCAAACGTGCGCCCATTGCTCTCACCAGCCGCGCCACGCATGGGTTGCCCGATGACGCCTTCGTCTTTTGCCATTTCAATTATGGCTACAAGATCACGCCGGAGATTTTCGCCGTCTGGATGCGCATTCTGGCGGCCACGGACAACAGCCTTCTCTGGCTGCTCTCCGGTCACGCAGTCTTCACGGAAAACCTGAAGGCCGAAGCCGCCAAAGCGGGCATCGATCCCAGCCGCCTGATCTTCGCCCCGCCGCTGGATCTGCAGGCGCATCAGGCGCGGCTGGCGCTGGGCGATCTGTTCCTGGATTCCATTGTCTCAGGCGCGCACACCACCGCCAGCGATGCGCTATGGGCGGGCCTGCCGCTTCTTACCTGCCGTGGCCCGGCTTTCTCCGGCCGCGTCGCCGCCAGCCTGCTTGGCGCGGCGGGGCTGCCGGAACTGGTGACCCATTCACTTCAGGATTATGAAAATCTGGCGCTGAAGCTGGCGCGCGAACCGGCGCTGCTGAAGCGCTATCGCAATCGGCTGGTTGAAACCCGTCACAGCCTGGCGCTGTTCGATACCGCCCGCACCACCCGCCATATCGAAGCGGCTTATGAAAAAATGCAGGCCCTAAAGCAAAACGGCGAAGCTCCAACGAGCTTCGCCGTTCCACCTGACTAAAAACGTACTTCTTACTTCGCGCTGCCGATGGTGGCGGCGGCGTCGGTGGCATCCTTGCCGGAAGCCGCGACATCGCTGGAAGCCAGACCGGCCTTCAGGGAAGAGACAGCCTTGGTCAGCGTGGCCTTCTGGGCGGCGCTGCCATCGGGGATGGCGCCGGCGCCCTGGGTGGCGCAGGGGTTGGCGTTGGTCTTGTCGAAGTCCGCGCCGGCGGGGCCTTCCAGGCAGTTCAGGGCATGGTGTTCATGCATGTGGATGCCGTCGATGGTGGGGGCCTTGGCGGCCAGGCCGGCATGGGTCTGGGCGGTGCCGATTTCAGCGGCGATGTCGGCAAAAGCGGCGGACGGCAGCACAATGGCCACCGCGGCGGCGATCAGGAACTTCTTCATTTTGGCATTTCCTCTGAAAGAATATGGGGCGCCGTGGTTACCACGACGCCCCATTCTAACCGAGGAAAGCCCGTCCGCCTACTAGCGGATGGAACCCAGATTTGCACGCAAAGCTTCGGCTTCCGGGCCCGTGGTGGGGCTGGCGTTCATGTCCTTGTCCGGACCGATAACCGAGCCATTGAAGCTGATTCCGGCATAAGCGCCCGAACCCGAGGTCCAGACCACGATATCGCCGCCATGGGCGGTGGTGGCGCCTTCAGCGCCCGAGGACAGGTTGACCACGGTGATGCCGGCGCCGGCGCCCAGCTTGAAATTGCCGTGCTCGATGCCTGACAGGGCGCGGTCGCTGTTGATGATGAAGACCAGCTGGGCCTGCTGCAGGCCGGCCTGCAGGCCGAACGAAGCCGAACCCATGCCATAGAAGCGGGGCGTGCCCCAGCCGGTGCTGGTCCGGCGAATGAGAACACCATCGCCGCCTTCAGCGCCGAAGATGAAGCCGCCCTTGATCAGCTTGGGCACGATGTAAACGGCGCGGGCGCCCGCCAGCATGGACTTGGCGGTGGCGAAGGCCGGGTCATGGCGCAGCGCGTTGACGGTGTCATTGGCGTCGTGCAGCAGCTCGCCCTTGTCCGAGGCGGCTTGGGCGGGAGCGGCGAAAATCAGGGTCGTCAGCGCGGCGGCGCCGGCAAGCTTTGAAAACAGGCGAGTCATGTGGGGTTCCTTCCAAATATCACGCCCGTTAAACGTGGCGGTGGAAGAAAAGTTCCCTGGCCTTACTGAACTTCGATGACCTGGGGTTTTTGAATGACGACTTCTTCCTTGCGGTCGCCGAAGCCGCCCAGAAAGTCCTGGAAAATGACCGACAATTCCTCGGCATCAATATGCATGGGTGTGCCGGGCGGAAAGCGGAAGCGCCAGAAGCTGAGAATGTGGGAAATCGCTCCCATCTTCTCGCCCAGATCCAGGAACATGTAAGGTGCCGACAGAAGAAAATCGCGGAAGGTCTTGGGCGACTGGCGTGCCGTCAAATCGTGGAAGGAGGAATCATAAACTTCCAGAACCTTGTCCACTTCCTTGCCCGCGTCGCGCACCGTTTCGATGATGCTGCGCCGCGCGCCGGTCAGGTACGCGGTCACCGCCGGCACCACCGCGCCATGGGGACGAATGCCTTTGACGTCCCGCAGCACCTGCATCACGCCGGGCCAGAAATTGTTCATCGACCATTTGTAATAAAGAAAGCCGCGCCAGCTGAACACGCCTTCGCGGAAATCCTTGTCGGACAGGCCCAGCGTGGCGCGCAGCGGCTCCAGTTTTTCGTCCACCTGGCTGGACAGCATGGCGCTCACCATGCGGCTGGTCGAGGCGTCGTTGTTGCCGGCGCCGCCATTGGCCAGCGCGATCAGCTTGGACAATTCGCCCGCGACATAGTCATGCATGCGTTTCTGGTCGCCGGCCGAAATCTCGAAATAGCAGGGCGCCACATCGATCTCATGGTTGCGCAGATGTTCGCGCAGCAGAAAGGGATCAAGCGAGGGAATGCTGTTCATCAGCCGCAACACGGTAAGGTCGCGCTCCAGCGTCTCATTGTTGTAATGGCCGGTGTCGCGCAGGCTGTCGACAAAGCCGCGCTGGTCCACAAAGATCGAACGGCCGCCGGCGCGCAGGTCGGAAAGATCGAACGGCACAATGATCTTGGTCGCCACCGAACGCTGGGCGTTGAACAGATAGGTTTCATCCGAACGCATGCGGTGCTTCAGGATGAAAGAGGTGTTGATTACCGGCGAGCGGAACATGGGCCGTGTGGCGTATTCCGGATCTTCGCGATTGTTCTTGGCGATCTGACCAAGGTTCAGCACACGGCTGGTCGAGGCGCCCCCCAACGCGTGCAAAAATCGGACAACGCGATCGGTGGACACGAATAATCACCTGAAATCAAAGATGAAAAATGGAGCTCGAATGGCGCCATTCTGTACCCAGTATCGTAAAAATTGCCTTACCGGCCGCCCGCAACTACCCTGCGGCCATGTTTACAGACCAGCCCCCCAATGCCCCCGCAAACGACAGTGAAAGACTGTTGGTTTTGCTGGCTTACGGGCTTTTCCTGATCGCCCCGCCGGCGGGGGGCGTGACCGCCCTGATCGGGGTCGTGATCGCCCATATCCGTCTTGGCCATGCCGCGGGCAGCTTTTTGGCCAGCCATTACCGCAACCAGATCGTGGTGTTCTGGACCATGCTGATCTGTTCGATGCTGGCGCTGGGCGCCATTTCGATGGCGGCGGGTATTTCGGTTTTCACCCTGTTCTGGCCGTTCGGCTGGCCCTGGCATGCAATGATGCTGGGCGCCGGCTGGCTGACGCTGATGGCGCTGGGCGGGTTTTTGTCGCTGGCGCTGGTCATTTGGTATTATTGGCGGCTGATCCGCGGCTTCATGCGCGCCCTGGACGACAAGCCTTATTGATATGGCGATCCCTTTCGATCTTTCACTGGAAGCGCATTACGGCGTGCTGGAACAGCTCACACCGCTGATCGGCCGGGTGCTGGCGCCCAATCCGGGGCCTTACACGTTTCGCGGCACCGGCGTTTACATCATCGGCGCGGGCGACAGGAGCGTCGGCGCGAGCCGGAGCGACCAAGAATCTGTCGCGGTGATCGATCCGGGTCCCGATCTGCCCGAGCATCTCGATGCTCTCAAGCGTGTCATCGGCGCGCGCAAGGTCAGCCACATCCTGATCACCCATACCCATAACGATCACTCGCCCGCCGCCCGTCCGCTGAAAGAATGGAGCGGCGCGAAGACTTACGCTTTTGGTCCTCACGCAGAAGGCAATGAGATCGAGGCCGGCGGCGACCGCCTGTTTGTTCCCGATGTGCGGGTGCGGGACGGCGAGAAAATCGAAGGCCGGGATTTTTCCATCACCTGCGTTTACACACCCGGCCACACCTCCAACCATATGTGCTACGCGCTGGCACAGGAGCGGGCACTGTTTACCGGCGATCATGTGATGGGTTGGTCCACCAGCGTGATCGCGCCGCCCGACGGCAATATGGGCGCTTATCTGCGCAGCCTGGAAAAACTCATCGCGCGCGGCGACACCATACTTTATCCCACCCATGGTTCGCCCATCACCGAACCGGGGCCGCTGCTTCGCGCTTATCTTACCCATCGGCGGATGCGCGAGGCGCAGATCGCCGCCATTTTGGCGCGCGGTGGCGAGGGCATCGCAGCCATTCAGGCACGGCTTTATCCCTGCCTCAAACCCGAACTGGTGAAAGCCGCTCTGCTGACGGTGCGGGCGCATCTGGAACATATGATCGAAGACGGAAAAGTGGTTCGCGACGGTGAGGTTTACCGCCTGGCCTAAAGCGCTTTGAGGAAACGTTTCAGCCGCGCGATATTGCTGCCGAAATCGTGGGCACCCGTCTCGTTTTGCGCCCGCGCATCAATTTGCACGCCTTCGCTTCCCGCCTGGCGCACCCGGATGGCGATGTCGGCGGTCTGGCCGAACCAGAAGGATTTGTCTGTCGCCTCGATGCGCCCGTCTTTTTCGCTGTAATCCACGATATGCCAGCCCAGCTTCTTGACGGTTTCAAAAGCGTGCCAGAACCGCTCCGGTTGGGTCCTCAGCAGATAAACCCTGGGATGGATGCCATCGGTCACCGTGGGATTGATGTAATAGGTATGCAGCATGTAATTGGCGGTGTTGGTGATGCCGCGAAAATGAATTTGCTGGCTGCCGTCATAGACCGGTGAATTCATCCCCGGCTGGCGCGCCTTGGCCAGTGCCACAAATTGCGGCGGATCTTCCGGATCGGTGGTGGCGTCAAAGATCGCTGGCGACACCAGACCCTGATAGGCGGTGTGCAGCGGCGGCGTCACCAGTGCCAAACTGCCCAACAGCGCGATCATGCCGGGCCGCTTGCCTGTGCCCTGATTGTGCCGGATGGCGCTGAACAGCCAGGCCAGCGCCGCTGCCAGCGCCGCCAGCCCCACACAAGTCGCCGCGGTCATCAGCGAGAAGCCGCTGGCATAAGCGATATCGCCCAGCCGCACGCCCAACAGCGCGGCCAGTGCCATCAGTGTGGCCAGCGCCAGCAGGGCCAGCGCCAACCGGGCAAGGAAATGCTGAACGCGCATGGGCCCCTGAAACTTATTTGCCGAACTTAAAATCCGCGAAGCGGCGGCGCAATTCCGTTTTGAGAATCTTGCCGGTGGCGGTGTGCGGTATTTCCGCCACCAGCACAACCGCGTCGGGCAGCCACCATTTGGGAACTTTGCCTTTCAGATGCGCCAAAAGGCTTTTCGCCTGGGGCTTGGCGCCCGGCCTGGCCACCACAATCAGCAGCGGCCGCTCATCCCATTTGGGATGGGCCACACCGATCACGGCGGCTTCCGCCACCTGCGGATGGCCCATCGCCAGATTTTCCAGCATGACGCTGGAGATCCATTCGCCGCCCGATTTGATCACATCCTTGGACCGGTCGGTGATCTGCATAAAGCCTTCGGCGTCCAGGGTGGCGACATCGCCGGTATCGAACCAGCCGTCCTTGTCGAACGCCTCTTTGCCCGCGCCCCTGAAATAGGCCCGCGCCACATTGGGGCCGCGCACTTTCAGCCGGCCAAAGGCCTTGCCGTCGCGCGGCCGCTCCTTGCCCTTGTCATCGGTGATTTTCATCTCCACCCCGAAATGCGGCGTGCCCTGTTTGGTCTTGAAGTCCAGCTGGCGCGCGCGGGGCAACTTGTCGATCGGCGGCTTGATGATGCTCATGGCACCGGTTGGGCTCATCTCGGTCATGCCCCAGGCATGGATCACCTCCACGCCATACTTGTCTTCAAAGCGCTCCAGCAGGGCGCGCGGCACCGCGGCGCCGCCGATGCAGACCCGCTTCAGGTGCGAAAGCTTGAGTTTGTTCTTGTCCAGATATTGCAGCAGGTTCAGCCACACGGTCGGCACCGCGGCGGTGATGGTGACGCGTTCTTCTTCCAGCAATTCATAAAGCGACGCGCCGTCCAGCCGCGGTCCCGGCATGATCAGGCTTGCGCCCGAGATCGGCGCCAAAAACGGAATCGCCCAGCCATTGGCGTGAAACATCGGCACCACGGGCATCATCCGGTCCAGCGGCCCCATGCGAAGGCCGGCGCGCTGGCCCGCCATCAGCGCCGTCAAGACATTGCTGCGATGAGAGTACAGCACGCCCTTGGGCTGGCCGGTGGTGCCCGAGGTATAGCAAAGCCCACAGGCGGTTTCTTCATCCAGCGCCGGCCACGCAAAATCGCCGCGCCCGGAAATCAGCGTTTCATAAGCCAGCGGCTTTTTCGCCAGCTTGATGGGCGCGATCTCATCGTCCAGCGCCACAAAGAATTCGACATGCTTCAATTTGGGCGCAATCGTCTCGACAAGCGGCGCAAAGCAATTGTCATAAAACAGCGCCCGCGCGCCGCCATGATTGGCGATCCAGGCAATCTGGTCGGGAAACAAACGCGGGTTCAGGGTGTGATAGACCGCGCCCATCCCGGCGATGCCGTACCAACATTCCAGATGGCGATGGCTGTTCCAGGCCAAAGTGGCGATGCGGTCGCCTGGCTTGATGCCGCGCCTGGTAAGGGCGCGGGCCAGATTGCGGGCGCGGGCGCGTATATCCGCATAGCCGGTGCGATGGACGTCACCGTCAGCGCCATGGCTGACAATCTGCGCACCTTGGTGATAAAGCGCGGCATGGTCGATCAGCCGATGCACCCGCATCGGCCAGTCCTGCATCAATCCCTGCATGCCTACATCCCAAAATTGGCGGGGCTTGGTTAGCATAAATTCTGGCGCTTCGGCCGCAAAAGACTAAAGTCCGCGCCGTCCCACAAGGATGTTTGCCATGCCGCTTACCAATGCCCAGACCCGCGACATGCAGGCGCTGCTGCATCCCTTCACGCCCCTCAAGCTGCTGGACCAGAACGGTCCCCTGATCATTGAGCGGGGCAAGGGCATTTATGTCTATGACACCGCGGGCAAGGATTATATCGAGGCAATGTCAGGCCTGTGGTCCACCGCGCTAGGCTGGGGCGAAAGCGAATTGGCCGATGTTGCCGCCGAACAGATGCGCAAGCTTTCCTATGGCCATGTCTTTGCCGGCAAAAGCCATGAGCCGGCCGTGATGCTGGCGGAGAAGTTGAAAGAGGTCGCGCCCTTTCCCGTGGGCAAGGTTTTTTTCGCCTGCTCCGGTTCGGAAGCCAACGACACCCAGATCAAATTCGCCTGGTATGCCGCCAATGCGCGGGGCACGCCAAAGAAAAAGAAAATCATCGCCCGGCAAAAAGCCTATCACGGCGTCACCATCGCTTCGGCCTCGCTCACCGGTTTGCCGCCGGTTCACAACAGCTTTGACCTGCCGCTGGATTTTGCCCGCCATGCCGATTGCCCGCATTATTATCGCGGCGCCGAAGCCGGCGAATCCGAAATGCAATATTCCGCCCGCTTGGGCCAGCAGCTGGATGATCTGATCCAGCGCGAAGATCCCGACACCATTGCCGCCATGATCATCGAACCGGTGATGGGCGCGGGCGGCGCCATTGTGCCGCCGGATGGCTATTTCGACGCCATCACCAAAGTGCTGACCAAATACGGCCTGCCTTTGATTGATGACGAAGTGGTCACGGGCTTTGGCCGCACCGGCAACTGGTTCGGCTGCGGCACTTATGGTTTTGAACCCGACAGCGTCACCATCGCCAAGGCATTGTCATCGGCCTATATGCCTATCTCGGCGGTGCTGCTGTCGCCCGAACTGACTGACATCATTGACGCGGAATCGCGCAAGCTGGGCTCGCTGGGGCATGGCTTTACCTATGGCGGCCATCCGGTCTCCACCATGGTGGCGCTCAAGACCATCGAGATTTACCAGAAGCGCGACGTGGTCGGGCATGTGCGCCATGTCGCGCCGGTGTTCCTCAAGCGGCTGGCAGCGCTGGAAGACCATCCTCTGGTCGGTGAGGCGCGCGGCATCGGCCTGATCGCCGGCATCGAACTGGTGGCCGACAAGCCCAGCAAGAAATCCTTCGATCCCGCCAAGGGCGTTGCGCTCAAGCTGGGCGGCTTCGCGCAGGATGAAGGCCTGATTGTGCGCCCCCTGCCGTCGGACCGTTTCGCGCTCTGTCCGCCCTTGGTGATCACCGAAGCGGAAATCGGCGAATTGTTCGACCGGCTGGAACGGGCGCTGGCCAAAACTCTGGCCTGGGCAACCGCCGAGAAGTTGATCTAGCTCGCGCGCAGAACCTGCTCGCGCAGAGCAGGAGCATCTGAAGGCCGCGCATAGATCAGCCTCTCGCCATTCCACACTTCCAGCCTTTTGGCGCTGGGCAGCTTCATGGCATGGGCCAACACTTTGGCGCGCCGGTCATCATCGCAATCGGCGGCGAATTTGTAGGTGAGGGCGCCATCGGTATCGAGGTAGCAGATTTCGTAGGCTGGCATTCCGGCCTCCATTTGGCTTCGTCCTACCCCGCGTCTTTGCTATTTGCGCGACGGGAACACGAAAGTCGAGTGACAATTGCGTTCATCAAAATCACAAATTCACTCAAAACTTGGCGGGATCGTGGCGGCCCGTCGCGCGTTGTCAGACTGGTTCACCCCCACAGGGAGATTTTCCTATGTCCGCTCCGTTCACGCTCGCGCCCTTGCCCTGGGAAGAAAATGCGCTGGCCCCCGTCATCTCGGCCAACACGATTTCTTTCCACTATCACAAGCATCACAAGACCTATGTGGACACGCTCAACAAGCTGGTTGAGAAAACCAGATATGCTGACATGAAGCTGGAAGAAATTGTCCGCGCCACGGCCGAGGCGAAAGAAGGCGACGAACAGAAAATCTTCAACAATGCGGCCCAGGTGTGGAATCACGATTTCTATTGGCGCAGCCTCACGCCCAATCGCACCGAACCCGATGGCAAACTGGCCAGCGCCATTGCGCGCGATTTCGGCGATCTTTCCAGCCTGATCGCCCAATTGGGCGACACCGGCAAGAACCAGTTCGGCTCCGGCTGGGCCTGGCTGGTATCAAAGGATGGCAAGCTCGCAATCGAAAAAACATCCAACGCGCAGACGCCCATGGCCAAAGGCGTCAATTGCCTTCTCACCATCGATGTGTGGGAACATGCCTATTATCTGGATTACCAGAATGCGCGGCCCAAATATCTGGAAGCCCTGGGCGAAAAGCTGAACTGGAATTATGCCGCCGCCAATCTGGCCCGCGAAGACCAGGCCGTGCGCGCCGCGGCGGAGTAAGCTTCTAGTGCCTGGTCAGGAAACTGATCAGGCGCTTGAACCAGCCGGGCGACAGGAAGGGCTGACGCCAGGGTGAGCCGCTATTCGAAACCAGATGTCCCAACATGGCGAAAGCTCCTGTGGGCCCGCGATGGATCGTGTACGGACGAACGTCAGGCTGCGCCCGACAGGTTAACGCCACATTAAGGACTGCGCGGCATTCCCAATCCGCCTGGCGAAGGCGGCGGCGCCAGCATGGCGCGGCAGGTGCCAAAACCCGCGCCCCAGCCGCTGCGATAGGCGGCGCTGGAAGCATAGGCGGCTTCATCGCGGGTCAGGCTGTTGGCGCGGGGGTTGGCGCCCTGCGCACCGGCACTGTCGCAGCCATCGGAATAGCCCGCTTTGTAGTCAGGCGAATTCTGCATGGCGCGGGTGGCGCGGCTGGCGCAGCCGGCAAGCAGCAAAATCCCCAGCAGGGCGGCAATGGGCAAGGCGATGCGCATGGATTTTTCCGGCAGCATGGAGTTCCCGTTTTACCCCGGATTAACAGGGTATAGGCAAAATAATGCGCTGGTGAGAGGGAGCAGATGGATAATCTTTCGGACATTCGCGTCCTTCTGGTCGCGCGCAAAGGCTCTTCCACCCAGGTTTTGCGCACGGTCTTCGCCGTTGCCGGCCTGGCCAAGGTCATCAGCGTTCCGGAAGCCAGCTGGGGCATTGAGCTTCTGCGCACCGAACATTTCCATGCCGTCTTTGTCGAAGGCACGATGGAATATGAGAATATGCCCTTCGCCCTGGCGGCGCGGCGGCTGCCGTCCATGATCAATCCCATGATCGCCATGTTCGCGGTGTTTCCCGAAGCCCGCCGCCGCGATGTCGAAAAGGCCCGCGATCTGGGCGTGCATGACGTGATCTGCCGCCCGGTCAGTCCCAAAACCGTGATGTCCAAGTTGCGCGCCGCGCTGGAAGCGCCGCGTCCCTTCATCGCCACCCAGGGCTTTTTCGGTCCCGACCGCCGCGCCAAAACCCGCACCGGCCATCATTATGGCGCCGAGCGGCGCACCCGTACCGCCAAGAAAACCAAAGTCTCGGTGACGCTGGTTTAAGGCCCGCGCAAGCGGAAAACTCAATAAATATCGGTCTTAGAGCGAAACCGGCTTTTCGCCGCGCGCCTTGATGCTGGCGTTGATATCGGCTTTGACATCGGCCAGGCTGCGGCCGGTGGGGGATCGCATGGCGGCAAGCCCGCCGAGGCCGCCGGCACACGCATCCGTTTCGCCATCGCAATTGCTTCCCGGGCGCGAGAGACCAGTAACGGCCCAGGATTTCATAATGGCGGGAAGCGATATGCCGGCGCCCGGGCGTCCCAGGCCAAGATCGGGCTCGTGCGGCGCCAACAGCGACACAAGTCCTATCCAGAATATGGCCCGGAAAATCATCAATGCGCCTTTGCTCGTCGTGACGCGAGCATCCTGACGCGAGGCGTTTGCTGCCGCCTGAAATCTTTCGATAAATTTGAAACTAACTGGCTTGGCATGGCCCGTTCCTCTCACTGAGGACAACGCGGCCTTGAAGGGATCGCTCCCTTTCAATTCAAATACGCGGCGGACTTGATTCAGTTTTGACTAAAATTGTCTCTTTGCATTGCGGCCACGCGCCACAAGCGCGCCGCAGTTGAGACTTTGATGTAAATGAAACCTTACTGTGCGGCCGGCAGCGTAACGATGGCGCTAAACCCTTCGCCCGCGATGCTCTCGATCGCGAAGGACCCGCCATGAAGTTCCGCAAAGGCCTTCACCAGCGTCAGGCCCAGCCCCGCGCCCTTGGCGTGATCGGTGACTTCACCGGCATGCTCGAAGGGGCGCAAAATGCGGTTCATATCCATGGCAGCCACGCCGGGGCCATCGTCGGCCACCGTCAGACGGATCTGGCCGTCTTTCAAAGCCGCGCCCAGATCAATCTGACCACCCTTCTGGGTAAAGGTCACGGCATTGTCGATCAGCGCGTTCAGCATGCCGCCCAGCACATTCTCATCGGCCAGCGCCATCAACCCCACCGGGCTGGCGTCGGCGTTGATGGTGATGGATTTGGATTTGGCGCGTGACAGGAAATTCTCGCGCGTCAGCCACATCAGGCCGCCCACATCCACCGGCTGCTTCTGCAGATCATAACGGCCCGCCGAAATCTTGGTCAGGTCCATGATCTGGTTCAGCATCTTGAACAGATTGGTGCCGCCCTGATGGATCATGCCGGCATATTCGCGGATCTTGTCCGGGCCCAGCGTATCGGCCATGGCCGCCAGAAGATCGGAAAAGCCCAGGATCGCGTTCAGCGGCGTCTTCAGCTCATGGCTCATGGTGCGCAGAAGCATTGTCTTGGCGTTGTTGGCTTCGGTGGAGGCCTGGTCCAGCCGCCTTGTCAGCGCGGACAGATAGCCGCTCTGCCGCGCCGCCTCGTCGCGCGTGTGTTCCAGCGCGGCCTGGGTCTGCGCCAGCGCGTCCTCGGCGCGGGTCTTTTCCGTGATATCGGTAAAGACCACGGCGCGGCCGCCATCGGGCGTGGCGCTGTCGCGCACCAGAAAGCATTTGCCGTCCGCGGTTTGCAGCGTATCCACCGAACGCGGCTGGCGGTGGCCGCGCAACCGCCGCGCCATCCATTCCTCGGGCGTCACATCAATGGTCAGCCGCCCGGCATGCACGATCTCGCGGACAATATTTTCAAAGGATTTGCCGCGCAGCGCGGCCAGCGATTTTCCCGCCAGCTGCGCATAAAGCGCGTTGCCGGTGGTGAAATTGTCCTTGGCGTCATAAAAAGCGAATGCGTCGGCGGAAAGCCGGATGGCTTCTTCCAGCCGGGCAAATTGCTGGCGGTCGCGCGTCACATCGGTCCATAGCAGGATGGCGCCGCCATGCTCGTCGCGCCGGGCCTTGATTTCGATCATGCGGCCATCGGCCAGCGCCACATCCAGCGGCGCCCAGGCGCGCGGCGCCAGCTGCCCCACACACATTTCAATGAAGGCGTCGGCGCCGTTCGGCATGCTCTGGGGCGCGATTTCCGGCAGCGCCAGGCGCAGAATTTCCGCATAGGTGCGGCCGGTCAACTGGCGCCAGGGCGGCAGCCCCAGAAAGAAATAATTGATATGGGCGTTGGCAAAGGTAAGCCGTGTGCCGGCGTCGAACATGGTGACGCCAATACGCAAGGCATGAAGCCCATCCAGCAGCTGTGCGGGATGAGGCGACTCCCACACATTGTGTGCTTGTGCGCTGGACAAGGAAGGACCTCGGCTTTGGCAAGGAGTTTGCCCCTCTCCCGGTTGCGGAATGGTTAGAAGCATGGGCCGAATCGCGCCACTTTCAGGGCCTGATTCAGTTTTCGTTAAAGTTTGCGGGACCAGACTTGCCGCAAAGGCGCGGCTTTTCAGGACTTTGAAAGTTAATGGCGGTTAAGACTTTCTCCCCAATGTCTTCCATGTCGCCGCGGCGGCGCTTCATCGCCGTGCAGGCGGCCAAGTCCGGCCTGGGCGGGCTGCTCTGCGCCGTCTTCTATTTTTTGGTGGGGCGGCCTGATCCTGCCGAAACCATTGCCATGGCCGGGTTGCTGGCGCCGGTGTGTCTTGCGCTGTTGGCGCTGTTTCCTGTCTCGCTCGATCTGCTGGAAGAAACCGGCTTCGTTTTATTCGCCGCGCTGATCGCCTATCTGGCGGCGCTGACCGGCGGGGTGACCTCGCCTCTGCTGGTTTGGTTTGTGCTGATCCCGGCCGAAGCGGCGCTGGCTGGCGGCCGTAAACTTGTGATCCGCGCCGGCCTTGCCGCGGGCGTGGCCTTCCTGGTGGTGGCCA
>CAIXUE010000311.1 GCA_903922545.1 uncultured Alphaproteobacteria bacterium
GCGGTCTATCTGATCCTGATCGGGCTGGCGGGCCTGTTTCCCCACATGTTCAGCGGCACCCTTTCCACCTAGGAGCAAACATGACCGAACTGCACCCCACCCCCACGCCCAAGGTTGTTCATCCGTCCGGCCAGAAAGTGCCGGAGCATCTTTCCACAGCCAAAACCGCCGTGACCAAGGAAGAGAAGATAGACCAGCAGATGGCGGATTCCTTCCCCGCCAGCGATCCGCCGTCTTTTTCCGGCGGCAATCATACCATCGGCGCGCCGGTGGAACGCGAAAGCGATGCGCCCACGCCCGAGACGCATGAAGTGAAAGCGGCGGAGAAAAAGGTCAAAAGCGGCGACGCCAAGGTCCCCGATACGTATTAATCCCCCCTCTGTCACAGCTCGGGCCGGCTGTGCCGACACCTCGCTGCGACATCTCCCCCCGCCAAGGGCTTCGCCCTGCGGGGAGTAGAAAGCCGGAGCGTGCGTCAGCTACCGAGAGTAGAGAGCACACCGGATTCTGTGAGGATCTGCGGCAGGATCACCGGCTTGTCGGCGCCGGGCGCGTAATAGAGGTACATCGGCACGCCGGAGCGGCCATTCTCATCCAGCAGATGGGTGATGGCCGCGTCGCGGTTGGTCCAGTCGGCCACCATGTAGGCGATATGCTTTTGCGCGAAGGCGGCCTTCACCGGATCGCGCGACAGGACCGCCTGTTCATTGACCAGACAGGTAATGCACCAGGCGGCGGTGGCGTCGAGGAACACCGGTTGGCCCGAGGCGCGCAGGGAGGCGAGTTTTTCGGCGCTGAATTTCTGGCTGTTGAGCGAAGCGGTGGCGGAAGGCGCGCTCATGCCTGACAAAAGCGAAAGCCCATAGAGCGCCGCGACCAAAATCAGCCCCGCCGCAACAGTGCCAAGCCCGCGGCCGCGCGGGCTCATATCCCGCGTGATGCCCCACAGCCAGGCGGCCATGGCCAGCGCCACAAAGGCCGCCGTCAGAACCGCCACGCCATTGGGGCCAGCTTCCTGCGCCAGAACCCAGGTGAGCCAGGCGGCCGCGCCATACATGGGGAAAGCCAGAAACTGTTTCAGCCGCAGCATCCAGGGGCCCGGCCGGGGCAGGAAAGACAGCAAGGAAGGGCGCAGGCCCAGGATCATGAATGGCAGGGCAAAACCCACGCCCAGCGACAGGAAAATCAAAAGTGCGGAGGCGGCGCTTTGCGTCAGCGCATAGCCCAGCGCCGCCGCCATGAAGGGCGCGGTGCAGGGCGCGGCCACCGCGACGGCCAGCACGCCGGTGAAGAACGGTCCAACCCAGCCGCCGCGGGCGGTAAGCCCCTCACCCGCCGTGATGGTGCCAAATTCAAACAGGCCCGACAGGTTCAGACCCACCGCGAAAATCAAAATCGCGAACGCCGCCACCGCGATGGGCGATTGCAGCTGAAAGCCCCAGCCCACCGCCTGACCGCCCTGGCGCAGCGCCACGATCACCAGGCCGAACACCAGGAAGCTGGCGATGGCGCCGGCGGCATAGGAAAAGCCTTCACGCATCGCTTCGGATTTTTCCTTGGACCCATGGCCCGCAAGCGCCAGTGCCT
Organism: uncultured Alphaproteobacteria bacterium; assembly: GCA_903922545.1. The sequence goes on from CAIXUE010000311.1 coordinate 1,588, forward strand.
TCATCGCCAGAATCGGTAGCACGCAGGGCATGGCGTTCAGGATCAGCCCGCCAACAAAGGCAAAGGCGATGGCCAGCAACAGGGAAATATCGGTGGTCGCGGCGCCGCCGCCGGCGTTGCCAAAATCGGCATCCGGCGCGGGGCCGGATGCGGCCGCCACGGTCAGCGCCTGCACCGAACCATCGGAAGATTTCAGCACCAGCACGCCGTCCAGCACTTTGCCGGGGGCAAAGCCTTTGTCTGGCGTCACACGCAGTACCAGCCCATCCTTGGTGAAGCCCATGGTCTGGGGCGCGGGATTTTTGATGGTGGAAACGCTGGATGGAAAGAACACCGCATTGACCGGATGCGCCGAGGCCAGCGCGGGCGCCTGGACATAAATGTCCAGCGGGGCATTGGCCGTGGCCGCGCCAGATGTGGTGATGGGCCAGGGTGACGTCACTGGCAGGGCGGCGCGGGCGGCGGCAAAGTCTTTCGCCACGGCCGGATCAGCCGTGCCATCGCCAATTTTGATGGGCAAAGTCAGGTCTGCGTTCTGTGGCACGCAGACCTGCTGGCAAACCAGGAAATGTGCCGTGGCTTTCAGCGAGATGGTGTCGCCGGTTTTGGCGTCGGCCGGCACCGCGACATCGGTGAGGAGCCAGACCTTGCCCTCATAGCCGTAATCCATGAACGGCCCCACCGGCAGCCGTTGCGGCGTGGCCCATTGCAGGGCGCTCGCCTTCCAGCCCGTGGGCAGCACCCAATCCACCGCCGTGGGTTGGCCGACATCGCCCGCATTGAGCCAATAAGTATGCCAGCCGGGGCGGATCACCTGTTCCAGGGCGATGGTGAAGTTGCTGCCGGGTTTGGCGCTTTGCTGTTCGGCCACCAGGCGGGCGGCGACGCGGTCGCTATGGTCGTCTGTTTGCGCCAAGGCGGGCGCGGCGAAGGCCAGAAAAAGCGCGGCGGCGGCAAGCAAGCGGGTCATGGGCCGCCTATACCATCCTTCCCGTTCGGCCGCTAATGTCCCGAATCTTATAGAGGATTTTATGCGGGTCACGGGCGGGACATTGGGGGGACGGCGGCTGGTGGCGCCCGAGGACGCCCGCGTGCGCCCCACATCGGACCGCACCCGCCAGGCCATGTTCAACATATTGGCGCACCGCGATTTCGGGCTTGGTTTTACGCTGGAAAATATTGCCGTGGCCGACCTGTTCGCCGGCACAGGCGCCTTGGGGATCGAGGCTGTGTCGCGGGGGGCGCGGTTTTGCCTGATGGTGGATGACGATGCCGACAGCCGCGCCCTGGTGCGGGAAAATATCGAGGCCCTGGGCCTGACCGGCGTCACCAAAATCTGGCGGCGCGACGCGACTGACCTGGGGCCATGCGGCGCAGGGGCGGGCGGACCATTCGGGCTGGTGTTTCTGGATCCGCCCTACGCCAAGAATTTGATACCGCCGGCTCTGAAAAGCCTGCGCGATGGCGGCTGGCTGACGGCGGGCGCACTGTTGGTGGCGGAAACGTCGAAAGGCGAAGACATCACGGCGGACGGGTTCACGATTTTGGACCGGCGCGATTATGGCGAGACCGAAATCGCCTTCCTGACGCCGGCGGTCTAGCGGGGCGGAATGGCTTTGGCCATTTCGGCTGCGATCTGGTCCTGCTGGATTTTCAGCTTCGCCCCAGGATCCATTTTATAGACACCGCGCAGATAGGCGATGTCGGTGGGCGTGATCTGGTCCGGCTTTAGTTTGTCGTCACAAGACGACAAAAGATTGGTGATGCTGGGCATCAGCTGGCAATCGCCATAATCCTCGGACCGCGACAGAGCCAGCATGGCGACATAATCGGCGATTTCACCAACCCGGTAATGGCGCGTCGCGGCGGAATCCACGATGATCGTGGCATAGAGCAGATCGCTGGCAACGTCGTTACGGCCGCGCCAACCGCCCACGCTCTCAAGCGGCGCGGTATTGGTGCCGCCAATGTGGGGCGGACAACCGCCGCCGCAATCGTCAATAACGAGATCAGCATCCTTATCGAGAAACACCGTACCGCGATTGTCCTGGATGCCGGTCACATACCAAGCCTGAATGGAATGGCTGACGGTCTTTGTACCGTGATAGCCCAGCGCCTCTGCATTCTTGGCATGGAGTGCATCCAGATAGGATTGTGGTTGCGGCGTCACGGCAACAATCAGGTTGGGCTTGCACCCCTTGCCCTTCAGTGGCGCGTTCACCTCGCCCGCAATCTTGCGGAACCGGGCTTCCATCACCGTCACATATTGCGGCGCCAGTCCTTCAAAAACTGGGCACACACCCACTTGCCAACGTGAAATCTGGTCCGTAAGCACAGACGGCATAGCGTAAGAACCTACAAAATCATGCGCCACCGCATTAGGCGTGACACCAGTATGGTACCTCGACGCGGTGACGATCACCTGTTCGATTGTCTGGTCCGTTGCGGGCTGCGCAGCGGCACTGCAGGCCAACGCGCAGAACAACATTGCCATGACCGATTGCCGGATCATGGCCCGCTTCTGACCGAGATTGTCTTGGCCATCTCTCCGGCGATCTGGTCTTGCTGCACCTGCAAAGTGGCGCCGGGGTCCATTTTGTAAACCCCGCGCAGGAATCCGATATCGCTGGCGCTGATCGCATCCGGTTTGTTGGCGCAGGACGGCGCCCACAGATTGATGATGCTGGGCACGGCCTGACAGCTTTCATCGCCCTGCAGCCGCGACAGCGCCAGCATGGCGGCATAATCAGCCACCGCGCCCAGGGTCATGGCGCCGGTCTGGTTGGAATCGGCGATGATGAAAACGCCCAGAATATCGCTGGTCACTTCCGGCCGGGCTTTCCAGCCCTGAATATTGCTGAGCGGAATGCCATAGGTGGTGGCGAAACCCAGCGTGGTGGGGCCGACCGGCGAGGTGTTCAGCGTGCCACCACCATTGGTGAATTGGATAGCGCCGCTTACGTCTTGATCGGCCTCGGTCTTGCCGTCTATGTCGGTGGTGCCGGTGACATACCAGGCCTGCACCGCATGGTTGATGGTATCGGCGGGGTGATAGCCCAGCACCGTTGCATTCTTCCGGCGCACACTGTCCAGCATCTGTTGCGGCTGGTCAGTAAAGAACACTTCCACATTCGACTGGCAGGGTTCGTCCAGCACCGGCGCGCCGACCTGTTTGGCCAGTTCGCGGATGCGTTCGATGACATAGGTGTTGAGATTGCGGGTCGAAAGCCCATCCACCCGAGGACAGATGCCAGTGCGCCAGCGAGCGATTTCATTGAGCAGAGAACTGGGCGCGGCGATCGAACGGATCACCTGATGGGCGATGCTGTCGGGCGTGATGGCGAAATCCAGCCGGGGCGCGGTGACGATGACCCGTTCAATAGTCTGGCCGGGCACGTTTTGCGCCGCGGCGGGCGCCGCGCATGCAAACCCCAGCAATGCCGACAGAACCGCGAAACGCTTCATGGCGCCTCCACCAGCCAGTCTAGGCGTGGGCCCAGGCTTCCGGCAAGGCGGGGTCAGCGCCGGCCGAACAGGCGTTCGATATCGGCCAACTTCAATTCCACATAAGTGGGGCGGCCGTGATTGCATTGGCCGGAATGGGGCGTGGCTTCCATTTCGCGCAAAAGCGCATTCATTTCCTCGGCATTCAGGCGGCGGCCGGCGCGCACGCTCATATGGCAGGCCAGCGTGCCGGACACTTCCTCCAGCCGTTCTTTCAGCGACAGGGCATTGCCGCTTTCGGCGATTTCATCAGCCAGGTCGCGCACCAGGCCTTTCACATCCAGCTTGCCCAGCATGGCGGGCACTTCGCGCACCATCACCGCATCGGGGCCAAAACCTTCGATCACCAGGCCCAGCTCGGCCAACTCATCGGCCCGCCCCATTACCCGCGTCACTTCCGACGGATCCAGATCCACCACCTCCGGGATCAGCAGCGGCTGGCGCTTGACGCCGCCATTGCTGAGGGCCTTTTTCATCCGCTCATAAACCAGCCGCTCATGCGCGGCGTGCTGGTCCACGATCACGATGCCGTCGCCGGTCTGGGCGATCACATAGGTTTCATGCAGCTGCGCCCGCGCCACGCCCAGAGGATTGTCGTGATGCGGCGTGTCCGCGAAAGCCTGCGGGGCCTGTTCCACCCGCGCGGCATAAACCGCGCCGCTTTCGGCGGCGAACAATGGCGCGCCACCCTGCGGCGGATCGTAATGCGGGCTCTGCCGATGAAACGCCGACGCGCTCTGCAGCGCCTGCAGCGCCGAGCCTGCCACGGTGGTGGAGGCGCGGTGCCCTGCCCCGGCCAGCGCCTGTTTCAGCGCGCCCACGATCAGGCCGCGCACCAGCCCGGCATCGCGGAACCGCACTTCGGTCTTGGCGGGGTGAACATTCACATCCACAAAGGCCGGATCGCAGGTGACAAACAGCGCCAGGGCGGGATGGCGGTCGCGCGCCAGGAAATCGGCATAGGCGCCGCGCACCGCGCCGATCAAAAGCTTGTCGCGCACCGGCCGGTCATTGACGAACAGAAACTGCATCTGGGCGTTGGCGCGGTTGTAGGTGGGAAGCCCGGCATACCCGCTGAGCCGCACCCCTTCGCGCTCCGCCTCCACCTTGATGGCATTGTCGGAAAAATCCCGGCCCATGATCCGGGCCAGGCGCGGCAGCCGCCCATCAATCAGATCGCCTTCAGCGGGAAGGTTCAATGTCTGGCGCCCATCCAGCACCAGATGAAACGCCACATCGGGCCGCGCCATGGCCTGGCGCTTGACGATATCGGCGATGGCCAATTCCTCGGAGCGCGATGATTTAAGGAATTTCAGCCGCGCCGGGGTGGCATAGAACAATTCGCGCACTTCGACGCGGGCGCCTTTTTGGCCCGGACCGCGAAAGCCGGTGGGCGCGGGCCCCGACACCCTGCCGCCATCGACTTTGATTTCATGCGCCTCACCCTTGGCGGTGCGGCTGGCGATGGAAAGCCGCGCCACCGCGCCGATGGAGGGCAGCGCCTCACCCCGAAAGCCCAAAGTTTCGATATGGGAAAGATCGTCCTCGCCATTGCGCTCCGGCAATTTGGAGGTGGCGTGGCGTTCAATGGCCAATGCCAGGTCAGCGCGCTCCATGCCGCTGCCGTCATCTTCCACCAGAATCAGATCGGCGCCGCCGCCAGAGGCCGCAATCTCAATCCGGCTGGCGCCGGCATCCAGCGCATTTTCCACCAGTTCTTTCACCACCGCGGCCGGACGCTCCACCACTTCGCCGGCAGCGATGCGATTGATCGTCCCTTCGCTGAGCCGGCGAATGCTCATGGCTGGGCCAGGGTTTGCGACGCCCCATCCACCAGGCCGATTTCGGTCAGGGCAAAGGGATCAACCCCGTCCAGGCAGGCGACATTGAAGCCGAATTGCGAAGCGTTCATGCGCCGCTGGTGATGGGTATAGATGCCGCAGACTTTGCAGAAATAATGTTTGGCCACGCCGGTATTCCATTGATAGAGGCTGAGCGCATCTTCGCCCTTCACCACTTTCAACCGGTCGGTGGAAACAAAGCCCATAATGGCGCCCTTGCGGCGGCACAGGCTGCAATTGCAGCGCTTGATTTCGCCCAGGCCGTTTTCCAGCTCGACTTCAAACGCCACCGCGCCGCAATGGCATTGACCGCTGCGAACCATCAGCCTTTCGCCAAAAATTGCCGGGCCAGAACCTTGCCTTCTTCCACGCCGGGCTGGTTGAACGGATCCACTTCCATCAACCTGCCCATCAAAATGGTTTCCAGCATGAAGTGCATCATCAGCGCGCCCATGGTGAAGGCGTTCACCTGGCCGATATGGATCATCCGCACCGGCCGGCCGTTCCTGGACAAAGTCTGGGCCGTGGCGTGGGATTCCGCATCCACCAGATCGCCCAATCGCTTGCCGGCAAGGTAATCCAGCTTCAGGGCTTTCGCCGCTGCC
>CAIXUE010000312.1 GCA_903922545.1 uncultured Alphaproteobacteria bacterium
CCGGCGGCAGCCAGAAATCGGTGATCTCGGGGAATTGCTGGATCAGCAGGGGCACGAAGACCTCATTGAGGGCTTCGCCCAGGATGGAAGGCTCATCGGGCGGGCGGCCGGTATAGGTGGAAAGATAGATGGGATTTTTGCGCATGGTGATCGCGCTGACGGTGAAGACGGGAAACTGTTCCACCGCATTGTAATAACCGGTGTGATCGCCATAAGGGCCTTCGTCGCGGTAATCGCTGAGCGAGACGCTGCCTTCGATCACGATTTCGGCTTCGGCGGGGACTTTCAAAGGCTGGCTGACGCAATCGGCCAGTTCGACCCGCGTGCCGCGCAGAAGACCCGCGAACTGATATTCAGACAGCGTTTCGGGCACCGGCGTGACGGCGGCCAGGATAATTCCGGGATCGGCGCCCAGCACAATGGCGGCGGGCAGGGGTTGCGTTTTCTCTTTGCTCCAGCGGGCATGATGCTGCGCCCCGCCGCGATGTTTAAGCCAGCGCATGATGGTCTGGTTTTTGTTCAGCACCTGCATGCGGTAGATGCCGAGATTGAAATTGTCTTCGCGCGCGTCGGTGGGACCCTTGGTCACCACCAGCGGCCAGGTGATAAGCGGCGCAGGCTCGCCCGGCCAGCAGGTCTGGATGGGCAGGGCGTTCAGGTCGATCTGGTCGCCGGTCAGAACGATTTCCTGGCAGGCGGGTTTGCTGACAGTCTTGGGTTTCATCGCCAGCACGGTTTTCACCAGCGGCAGAAGCCCGGCCGCTTCGCTGAGGCTGCGCGGCGGCTGGGGCTGGCGAAGCTGGGCCAGAAGTTCGCCCACTTCGCGCAGGTCTTGCGCCGTGGTGCGTTCCTTGCCGCCCATCGTCACGCCCATGGCGACGCGGCGCACGGTGCCGAACAGATTGACCAGCACCGGCATGGAAGACGGCGTGCCATCGGCCTTGACGGGTTTTTCGAACAGCACGGCGGGACCGCCCTCGGCGATCAGGCGGGTCTGGATTTCCGTCATCTCCAGCACGGTGGAAACAGGTTCGATGACGCGCACCAAGGCGCCGTCCTGTTCAAGACGGGTGATGAAATCCCGCAGGGATTTATAAGGCATGCCGCGTTTGCCGCTTTATTCCGTCAGACAATACCGCGCCCGACATGGCTGCGCGAGCGGCTGTAGAAGAAATAGACCAGAAGCCCGATGGCGCCCCACACCGGCAGAAGCAGGATGGCGGTGAGCGGCAGTGAGAAATACAGCACCAGGCAGCCGATGATGGCCAGCGGCGCCACGATGAAGATGGCGGGCGCGCGGAAGGGGCGCTTGCGGGAAGGATCGGTCTTGCGCAGCACCATCACCGCGATGGCCACCATGAAGAACGCGAACAGGGTGCCGGAGTTGGAATAATCCGCCAGCTTGCCCACCGGCAGCACGGCCGCGGCGATGGTGGTGCCGATGCCGGTGACCAGGGTCACCACATGGGGCGTTTTGTAACGCGGATGCACGGAGGCCAATTTTTCCGGCAGCAACCCGTCGCGCGCCATGGTGAAGAAGACGCGGGTCTGGCCGAACATCATCATCAGCACCACGGACGGCAGCGCCAGCACGGCGGCCAGGCCAACGAGGCGGCCCAGCGCCGGCCAGCCGATGGTATCGAGCACATGCACCAGGGCTTCCTTGGAACAGACCAGCGGCTGGATGGCGCCCGCGCTGAGAAGGGCGCAGCGGCCGGTGAACTCGGCAGAACCGGGCGGCAGCGCCACGCCGGCGTCCATCACCGGCTGGGCGCCGATGGCGCCGATCTCACCGCTGGCCACCAGCAGATAAAAGAGCGTGCAGATGCCCAGCGACGCGATCAGGCCGATGGGGACGTTGCGCTGGGGGTTCTTGGTTTCCTCCGCCGCGGTGGAGACGGCGTCAAAGCCGACATAGGCGAAGAAGATGGAGGCGCCGGCGCCGAAAATGCCCGCTGCGCCGGTGGGCGCGAAAGGCGTGAAGTTCTGGGCATGCAATACCGGAATGGTCAGCACGATGAACATGGTCAGCGCCGAAATCTTGATCAGCACCAGCACCGCATTGACGCGGGCGCTTTCGGTGGTGCCAAGGATCAGCAGCCAGGTCACCGCGGCGGACACGACAATCGCAGGCGCATTGATCCAGCCGCCGATCTTGAGCGCTTCCATAATGTCGGGCGTGGGCGAAGCGCCCAGCATCAGTTCGACCTTGGCCATCAGCGCGTCGGCGTTGGAGATGGCGGCGGGGAAATTGTAGCCCAGCCCCTGCGCCAGGCCGACGGCGTGATTGGACCAGCCGACGGCCACAGCGCTGGCGCCCACGGCATATTCCAGGATCAGCGCCCAGCCCACCATCCAGGCCATCATCTCGCCGACCACGGCATAGGTATAAGTGTAGGCGGAGCCGGCAACCGGGACCATCGAGGAAAGTTCGGAGTAACACAGCGCCGCGACGGCGCAGACAAAGCCCGCGACCACGAAAGAGGCCAACATGCCGGGACCGGCTTTTTGCGCCGCCTCGGCGGTCAGCACGAAAATGCCGGTGCCGATCACCGCGCCGATGCCCAGCAGCGTGAGCTGGAAAACGCCCAGCGAGCGGTGAAGGCCTTTTTTCTCGGCCGTCGCCAAGATGGCATCCAGCGATTTGACGCGGTCGAACAGCATGGTCACTCCCAACGCATATATGGCCACTGTGGCAGAGGTGCCGCGCTGCGCCTAGTCCCGGATCAACTTCCAAACCCCTGTTTCGCGAATCTCCCGGTCTTCGAGTTCGCGCGTGGTTTGGACATTATATAGAGCGAGCCGGGTCAGGCCTTGTTTGGGAAAATAGGAGCGGCCGGGATCGCCCAGAAGAACATCGGCCCGGGACGATATCAGCCACGCCATCAGCCGTTCGGCCAGCGGTCGCTCGTAACACATGTCGCCCACCAGAATGACGTCAAAGGCCTGGGCGCTGCCGATCAGGTCATCGGCGGTGGTGGTGATAGTGAGGCCGTTGGTCTCCGCATTGGCGGCAATCGCCGCCAGGGAAAAGCGGTCAATGTCGGCCGCCAGCACATGCGCCGCGCCGGCCTTTGCCGCCGCCAGGCCGACGATGCCGCTGCCGGCGCCGAAATCCAAAATCTTTTTGCCCGCCACCAGAGCAGGATTGTCGAGGACATAGCGCGCCAACGCCTGGCCGCCCGCCCAGGCAAACGCCCAGTAAGGCGGCGGCACGCCCATCGCCTGAAGTTCTTCCTCGGTCTTGCGCCACAGGGGCACGACTTCGGTGGCGAGATAGAGTTTGAGTTCCGGCACCAGCGGCGGCGGCGTCAGGACGGCATTGGTGATGACAAAATCGTGCGGGTTCATCCTAACCAGGCGGCTGCGGCAAGCGCGAGCGCGATCAGGGCGCCTGTGATGCGGTTGGAGCGGAACAGCATCAGGCAATTGTCAGCGTTGTCGATATCAAGGCGCTTGACCTGCCAGAGCAGATGCGCGCCCGCCGCCAGCATCACAAAGCCGAAGGCCCAGCCGGCATGATCGGCAAAGCCCGCCGCCAGGATGAACGTGAAAGCGATGGCGTAAAAACGCAAAATCCATTTGCGGCTTTGCCCGCCCAAAAGAAGCGCGGTGGATTTGACGCCGATCAAAGCGTCGTCTTCCTTGTCCTGATGGGCATAGATGGTGTCGTAGCCCAGGGTCCAGAAAAACAGGCCCGCATACAAATAAAGATCGGCGAGATCGATGCGGCCGGTTTCCGCCGCGAACGCCAGCAGCGCGCCCCAGTTGAAGGTCAGGCCCAGCCAGGCCTGGGGCCAGAACGTGATGCGCTTCATGAAAGGGTACGCGCCCACCAGCAGCAGCGAGCCGGCGCCCAGTCCTACAGCCAGCCAGTTGAACTGCAGAAGGATGATCAGGCCAATCAAAGAAAGCGCGGCGGTGAAGATGGACGCATCCCGCACCTTGATGGCGCCGGACGGAATGGGGCGGCCACGGGTGCGCGCCACCTGGGCATCGAAATCCCGGTCGATGATGTCGTTGAAGGCGCAGCCGGCGCCGCGCATCACCACCGCGCCCACGCCCAGCAGGATCACATAATAGAAGTCGCGCCAGTCGGTGAAATTGCGCTCATCGGCGATGGAGCCCAGGATCAGCCCGAACACGCAGGGCCAGAACAGCAGCCAGGTGCCGATGGGCCGGTCGAGCCGCATCAGCCGCGCCCAGGGCTGAAGGCGCGGCGGCAGCGCGGCGAACCAGTGCGCCGTCACGGCGTGGGTCGGACCTGTTTGGGCTTGCGCGGAAGGGTTCATGCGGGATCAAGTGTGGCATGGCCAAGGACCTGGAACAAACCGGCGAGATCACGGAAGCGGGCGGAAAATTGCGCCTGTATGTGGACGCGGAACTGGGCGAGGGCATGGCGGTGGCCGCGTCTGAGGCCCAGGCGCATTATCTTCTGCATGTGATGCGGGCAAGGGCGGGAGAGCGGCTGGCATTGTTCAATGGCCGGGATGGCGAATGGCTGGCGGAGATTGGCGCGGTCTCCAAGCGCGGCGTGAGCCTGAAGTGCGTGAACCGGAGCCAGGCGCAGGCGGGCGCGCCCGATTTGTGGCTGGTTTTTGCGCCGATCAAGAAAACCCCGTCCGATTACCTGACCCAGAAAGCGACGGAGTTGGGCGTGCAGTTGCTGCAGCCGGTGATGACACGGCGCACGATTGTGAGCCGGATAAACCTGGAGCGCATGGCGGCCAATGCGGTGGAAGCGGCGGAACAGTCAGGCCGTCTGTCAGTGCCGGAAATTCGCGAGGCGATGGGTTTGGAGAAATTGCTCGCGGCCTGGCCAAAAGAACGGCGGCTTTATTTTTGCGACGAGGGCGGTGATGCGCAGCCGCTGGCGAAAGCAGCAAAGCCGGGTGCGGCTGCGATCCTTACCGGGCCGGAAGGCGGCTTTGATCCCAGCGAGCGCGATCTGGTGCGCGGTTTGCCCTTTGTCACGCCGGTGACGCTGGGCCCGCGCATTCTGCGCGCCGACACTGCCGCGCTGGCGGCGCTGGCGATCTGGCAATCTGTGAGCGGTGATTGGACAAAAGGAGACGTCACATGACGCGACGATATGCGGCGGCCCTGTTTCTGGCATGTGCCTTATGGATTCCCGAGGCGCGGGCCGACGATGCCGCCGACGATGCCAAATGCCTGGCGGTGGCGCTGAACATGGCCAGTGCGCAGGATGCCGATGAACAATCGGTGGGAATTCTCAGCACCATGTATTGGCTGGGCCGGCTGGATGGGCGCAATCCCAGCCTGGATCTTCAGAAGCAGCTCAGCGACGCGGCGGATGCGATGACGCAAGACGATCTGAAAACCGAGGCCACCCGCTGCACCGCGACGTTGCGGGCCCGGGGCGAGGAGCTTTCCAAGCTGGGACCGGGTCTGCCGCAACCCAAGCCGGATTAGGCGTAACGCTTGGGATAGATGGCGTCGTATTTGCGCCAGACATCCCAGAAGGCGGGCGGCGCTTCGCCTTTGAGCCTGTATTCCAGAATCTCCAGATGGCTGTGCCAGCCGCCGGAAATGCCCAGCGCGAAATCGCGGTCGGGCACTTTGCGATGGGTGAGGGTGAGGCGCACCTTGTCGCCTTCCGCCTTCAGGAGGAATTCGACTTCGGTGGGGCCCTTGAGATGGGTTTCCGCGAAAGTGAACGCCAGACGGTGCGGCGGTTCATAGGCGATCAGGGTGTTGGCGGAGCTGTGGCCCTTTTCGTCCATCTCTTTCATTTTTTCCGGCGGCACCGATTTGTTTGGCGAGAGTTCGCTGTGCTTGAAAAACATGGTGAAGCGTTCGCCCGGCACGGTGGGCATGGCGCCGGAACAGAACCATTGGCCGCGCTTTTCGCCGTCCCACAAATAGGAAAAGACTTTTTCGATGGGGCCGGGCAGCAGCCGTTCGAACACCACCGTGTTTTTGTCGATCATCTGGCCATAGGCATCCATCACATCACCTTTTGAGATTGTCGTTTTTGAGGGCTTCTTCCAGCGCATCGAGCCTGGGATTCCAGAAGGCGCGGATGCGCGCCAGCCAGTCCGATATTTCGGCGATGCCTTGCGGGTTCAACTGATAGATCCGCCGCTGCTTGTCGGCATGGAC
>CAIXUE010000313.1 GCA_903922545.1 uncultured Alphaproteobacteria bacterium
CGCCGCCATCGGCCGCCAGCATGGTGCGGACGTGCCGTTCCTGCGCCCGGCCGAACTGGCCAGTGACACCGCGCCCAGCATCGATTTCATCCTGCACGCCATCGATACCTTGGCCGCGTCGGGTGATGTCTATGATTACCTGCTATTGCTGGAGCCGACTTCGCCCCTGACAGAAAGCAGCGACGTGGACGCGGCGCTGGAAGCCTTGAACCGCAGCAGCGCCACCGCCGATGCCATCGTGGGCGTCACCGAACTGGTGTCGTCACATCCTGTCTTCGCGGTGCGGCTGGGGGAAGACGGGCTGATCCAGCCCTATGCCGCCAAGAGCTTCGGCCAGTTGCCGCGCCGCCAGGATATCGATCCGCTCTATGCCCTGGATGGCAGCCTGTATATCTCCACCATCGATGCGCTGAAGCGCGAGCGCGGCTTCTGCCACAGCCGCACTCTGCCGCATGTGATGCCGCATGAAAAATCGCTGGAAGTGGACGACCTGACCGACTTTATCCTGATCGAAGCGCTGATGGCCCAGCGCATGGCGGTAAAGCGTACATAGTTCTGCGCGGTTTTTGACCGAATGCCTGCCAAAATATACATTTATTTCAATGTGTTGCGTGATGTTTTGCAGCGCACTAAATCTGTTGAACGCGGAAGCGAACCCCTCTATTGCTAGGGAAATCTTTCGCATTGGCCGGGCGGCGCAGAGGAACCCATGAAAGTTTGCACACGTTGTCTTGCGCCGGAAACAATCGATACCCTCACATTTGATGAATACGGCGTTTGCAGCGTTTGCCGTCAGTCCGAAGTCAAGAAAGATAAGATCAACTGGGCGGACCGCTGGAAGCAGCTTGAGGGAATCATCGCCGAACATAAGGGTAAGGGCCTTTATGATTGCATCGTGCCCTATAGCGGCGGCAAAGACAGTGTCTTCCAGCTCTGGTACATCGTTACCCGGCTGAAGCTGAAGCCGCTGGTGGTGCGCTATAACCACTGGGGCTATCGACCGCTGGTGGAAGAGAACAACACCAGCGTGTTCAAGCAGCTGGGTGTAGATGTGGTGGAGTTTACCACCAATTTCCACGTCGTGCGCGAGGTGATGCTGGAATCTTTCAAGCGCCGCGGCGACTTCTGCTGGCATTGCCATACCGGCATCTATGCCGGCGTGATGCACATGGCGGTTCGTTTCGAGACGCCTTTGCTGTTCTGGGGTGAAACCTCGGCCGAATATCACAGCTGGTACACCTTCGAGGAAATGGAGGAGGTGGACGAAAAGCGATTCAATCGCCTGATGAACCAGGGGATCACCGCCGATGACATGTATGAATTTTTGCAGGGCAGGGTGGAGCGCCGCGATCTATGGATGTTCGACTATCCCAAGCGCAAGGATCTTTTGAAGCTCAAGGTGCGCTCCATCTGCCTCGGCAACTACATCGAATGGAACACCAAAAAAAATGTCGAGATCATCAAGGAAGAGCTGGGCTGGAAGGGGCAGCCGGTAGAAGGCGTGCCGCCGCAGTATGATTATGAAAAGATCGAATGCACTTTTCAGGGCATGCGCGACTATTCCAAGTTCGTGAAGCGCGGTTACGGTCGGGCCAATCACCTGCTGAACCTTGATATCCGCAATGGCGATATCGGGCGCGGACAGGCCGTGGACATCGAAAAGCAGTATGATGGCAAACGTCCTGCCTCGATGGACTGGTTCCTCAAGATTCTCGATATGAGCGAAGACGAATATTACGGCTATCTGGAAAAGCACCAGGTGCATCCCTGGAAGTTCGACCGGGCCGGGGTCGAGACCGGGCCGGTGATGCCGGACATGGAAAAATGGGACAATACCCCGCTGGACAAGCCGGTCGGGCCTGTCAAAACCAAGAGCTGAAGCGTCAATGACGATCGCCATCATCGACTACGGCATGGGCAA
>CAIXUE010000314.1 GCA_903922545.1 uncultured Alphaproteobacteria bacterium
CCTTTACCGGTTGGCCAGATGCGCGGGTTACCCCTTTTGGAGGCACCGGACGGGGACGGCAGAACACCTGTCGAAACCCACCCGCGCATGCGAGATGGCGGGCTTATACGGCAAGGGTCGCCGTTCCGGCAACCCTTGCTTTTATGACCCCCTCCGCCTTCGCTGGCCTTAGGGCCAGCTACGGCACCTCCCCCTTCCAGCGCTTCGCGCGGAAGGGGGAGATCGGCCTACGCAAGCCTCTAGAAGATATGGGCTTTTTGCCGGGGCGGGGCACGTGTTATGAGGGAACCATGAGCGAGAAAAGCCCCTATACGGCGCCAATCAAGGCCCTGGACCTTTCCGGCATCACCAAGGTGGCATCGCTGGGGTTGGGCGATCCTTCCATCCTGCCGCTGTGGTTTGGGGAGTCTGATCTGGTCACCCCCAAATTCATCCGCGACGCGGCGACCCAGGCGCTGGAAGACGGCAAGACCTTTTACATCCACGCCCGCGGCATCCTGAAACTGCGCGAGGCGCTGTGCGCCTATCACAAGCGCACGGCCGGCGCCGACATCGCGGTGGAGCGCGTCACCCTGCCCGGCGCGGCCATGCTGGCGATTGTCTGCGCCCTGCAATCGGTGATCGAGACTGGCGACAATATCGTCATCGTGGCGCCGATCTGGCCCAATATTTTTCAGGCCGCGAAAATTGCCGGCGCCATTCCAAAGCTGGTGCGGCTGGAAGAAGACTGGAACGCGGGTAAATGGCGGCTGGATCTGGAAAAACTGTTTGCCGCCTGCGATGAGCGGACCAAGGCGATCTTCATCGCATCGCCCGGCAATCCCACCGGCTGGATGATGACGGCGGAAGAACAGAAACAGGTGCTGGCCTTTGCGCGGGCGCGCGGCATCGCCATCATCAGCGACGAAGTTTATGGCACGCTGGTCTATGATGGCATGGCGCATGCGCCGTCATTTCTGTCCATCGCCGAGCCGGATGACGCGGTGTTCGTGATCGGCAGTTTCTCAAAGCCCTGGGCGATGACCGGCTGGCGCATCGGCTGGGTGGTGCATCCGGCAAAGCTGGCTGTGGCCATGGGCGTGATGGCCCAGGCGGGCAACACCGGCCCGGCGCATTTCCTGCAATATGGCGCGCTGGCGGCACTGTCGCCGGAAGGCGACAAATTCCGCCGCGAGTTGCTCTCGCGCTGCGCCGAAGGCCGCGAAGTGGTGGAAGACTTTCTCAAAACCCAAAACCGCATCCGCTGGATGAAGCCGGACGGCGCCTTTTACGGCTACCTGCATGTGGACGGGCTGAAAGACAGCCTCGCCTTCGCACAGGAAATGGTGCGCAACGTCAAAGTGGGGGTGGCGCCGGGGGCGGCGTTCTCGCTGGGCGATCCGAAGGATGAGAGCTGGCTGCGCATCTGTTTTGCGCAAGACCCGCAAAAACTGGCGGAAGGGCTGGGCCGCATCGCCGAAGCGGTGAGCCCGTCACATATCTCACTTTATTGAAATAAGATTTTCTAGCGCGAGGAGTTTTGCGACCTGAGCAGGAGCGAGGAGCGACACAATCTGGGCGCAAAAGAACCGCGCTAGACGGCTTCGACGGAGAGAACGCCGGGAATCGCGGCAATCGTGCTGCGCAAATTGGCGGTCACCGCCAACCGCTTGTTGAGGGCGATTTCCACTTCCTCGCCCACACCGCCAGGAACAATGAAGCTGACCAGACCCTTGCCGGGCGCGGACAATTGCGACGCCACCGCGCCGAGCGGTTCTGTGGACGAAAGCCGCACCACCATGCCCTCGCCCGCATTAGCCGCCGCCTGATCCAGATCGGTGATGGAGGCGGCGCGCAGTTTCAATTCATCGCCATCCCAATCGGCACTGGCGGTGATGAGAAGCGATTTGCCGGCTTCCAGCAGGTTGCGGCTGGCGGCCAGCACTTCGGGGAACAGCATCACCTCGAACATGCCGGTAGGATCGGAGAAGGAAACAAAAGCATACATCTGGTCGTTTCGGCCGCGCCGTTCGGACTTTTTGATCATGGTGCCGGCGATGCGGGCCTTGAAGCCGGCGCGGCGATCTTCCGTCAGGCTGGCATAGGTCGTGGCGCCCAGCCTTTTGAGCGCGGGACCATAGGCATCCAGCGGATGGCCGGAGAGATAAAAACCCATGGCGGCAAATTCTTCCGCCAGTCTTTCATGCCCCGGCCAGTCGGGCACATTGGTCAGGCGCAATTCTTCCACCGCCCCGCCACCGAACAGATTGTTCTGGCCGCTTTGGCGTTCGCGTGCCGCCGCCTGCGCTCCGCCCAGGATGAGGTCGGAATTTTCCACCAGCTGGCGGCGGTTCTTGTTGAGGCTGTCGAAAGCGCCGGCCCGCACCAGATTTTCAAAGGCGCGCTTGTTGACCAGATGCGGATCAACCCTTCGGGCGAAATCGCCGATGCTTTTGAAGGGGCCGCCCTCGCGGCGCAGTTCCACCACATGATCCATCGCCTGGCGGCCGACGCCCTTGACCGCGGCCAGCGCGTAGAACACTTCGCCGGCATCGGCGTCGCAACTGAACACGGCGATAGAGCGGTTGATGTCGGGCGCCAGAAGCTTGACGCCCAGCCGCAGCGCTTCCTGGCGGAAAATATTGAGCCGGTCGGTGTTGCCGATATCCAGCGTCATGGAGGCGGCCAGGAATTCGACGGGATAATTGGCCTTTAAAAACGCCGTCTGGTAGGCAACCTGGGCATAGGCGGCGGCATGGCCCTTGTTGAAGCCGTAACCGGCGAATTTTTCCGCCTGTTCGAAAATCTGTTCGGCGATGTTCTTGGTGATACCGCGCTCGCCCGCGCCTTTGAGAAATTTCTCGCGGTGCGGGATCATTTCCGAGACGATCTTCTTGCCCATGGCGCGGCGCAAAAGATCGGCTTCACCCATGGAGTAACCGGCCAGCTCGCGGGCGATGCGCATGACATCGTCCTGATAGGTCATCACGCCATAGGTTTCCTTCAGGATCGGCTCAAGCAGCGGATGCAGATATTCCGTCGCCTCCTTGCCGTTCTTGCAGGCGATGTATTTGGGAATGGAATCCATCGGGCCCGGGCGATACAGCGCCACAAGCGCCACCAGATCGTTGATGTGATCGGGCTTCATCTTGCGCAGCAGATCGCGCATGCCCGAACCTTCAAGCTGGAACACGCCCACTGAATCGCCCTTGGCCAGCATTTCGAAGGCGGCGGGATCGGTGAATTCAATCGTCTGGGTGTCGATCTGCACGCCCCGGGCGCGCAGCAATTCTTCGGCCTTGGCGATCACGGTGAGGGTTTTCAGGCCCAGAAAGTCGAATTTCACCAGCCCGGCTTTTTCCGCGTCTTCATAATCGAACTGCGTCACCGGC
>CAIXUE010000315.1 GCA_903922545.1 uncultured Alphaproteobacteria bacterium
CAATTTCAGATCCATTTCGGCGATGACAAAACCGTCGTCGCTCTCCCGTAAAATCTTCAAACGCGCTTTGGCGGTTTCGCCCAGATTGCCATGATAGACCAGCAGGCAAGATGATTTGCCGCTGCCCCGTCCCACACGGCCGCGCAATTGATGCAGTTGCGCCAGGCCGAAACGTTCGGCATGTTCCACCACCATGATGGTGGCCTCCGGCACATCCACGCCCACTTCGATCACGGTGGTGGCGACCAGAAGCTGGATTTCGCCGGTCTTGAAGGCGGCCATGGCGGCGTCGCGTTCCGCCGCCTTCATTTTGCCATGCACCAGCCCGACCTTGTTGCCGAAGATTTTCTTCAGCATGGCGGCGCGTTCTTCCGCCGCCGCCAGATCGATCTTTTCGGATTCCTCCACCAGCGGGCAAACCCAATAGGCGCGCTGGCCCCGTTCCAGCGCGGTTTTCAGATGCGCGATCAGATCATCCAGGCGCGCCGCGCTCATCACCCGGGTTTCCACCGGCTTGCGGCCCGGCGGCCGGCCCGTGATGCGCGAGACATCCATGTCGCCATAGGCGGTCAGCGCCAGGGTGCGTGGGATTGGCGTCGCCGTCATCACCAGCACATCGGCAGGTTTGCCCTTGGCCTGCAGGGTCATGCGTTGATGCACGCCAAAGCGGTGCTGTTCATCAATCACCGCCAGGCCCAGCTCGCGGAAGCTGACATCTTCCGAAAACAGCGCATGGGTGCCGATCAGGATATCAATTTCACCCGCCGCCAGCGCTGACAGCACCGCGTCGCGTGCGGCGCCTTTTTCACGTCCCGTCAAAGCCGCCAGCCGCACACCCGCCGCCCTGGCGTATGGCTCCAACGCGGCGCAATGCTGGCGCACCAAAAGCTCGGTCGGCGCCATCAACGCACCCTGCAAACCCGCTTCCACCGCGTTCAACAATGCCAGCAGCGCCACAATGGTCTTGCCCGATCCCACATCGCCCTGCAGCAGTCGCAACATGCGTGCCGGCGATGCCATGTCTTTTTCAATTTCCGCCAGCGCCGTCAGTTGCCCGTCGGTCAGGGCAAAGGGCAGGGCAGCGATCACCTTGGCGCGCAACTTGCCATCGCCCGCGATGGTGCGTCCGGCGGGGCCGCGCAACTGCGCCCGTATCAGAATCAGCGCCAGCTGGTTGGCCAGAAGCTCGTCATAGGCCAGCCGCCGCCGCGCCGGCGTTTCGGGCGACAGGTCGGCTTCGTGCAGCGGCGCGTGCGCGGCTGCCAGCGCTTCACCGAACGGTGCGAACGCCTCGCGTTTCAGGAAAGCCGCATCCTGCCATTCGGGCACCCGCGGCACTTTCTCCAGCGCACCGCGCACCGCCTTGCCCAGCGACTTGGCGGGAAGTCCTTCGGTCAGGGCATAGACCGGCTCATGCTGGGGAAGGGCGCCTGCATCCTCCACCACATAATCGGGATGGGGCATCTGCAGCCGGTCCTTGAAGCTTTCCACCCGGCCGGACACAAAGCGCTTTGCGCCGGGCGGCAAAATCTCCATCAGATATTTCGCGTCGGCGCGAAAGAACACCAGATCCATGATCGCGGTATCGTCCGACACCCGCACTTTATAGGGCTGGCTTTTTACCCGGGGCGGCAGGTGGTCCAGCACGCCCACCTCGATCGTGGCGATGCGCCCCGCGCCGGCGTCTTTCAGCTTGGGCCGCCAGGAACGGTCGATCACCCCCACCGGCAGATCGAAGATCAGATCCACCAATAACGGCCCGGCCACTTTGGCAATCAGTTTTTCCAGCTTGGGACCCACCCCGGACAGGGTGCGGAGGGGCGCAAAAAGCGGGAACAGAATCGATGGCCGCATGGCTGCCAAGAATATGTCCGACTTTGTTTTCGACAAAGTGGGCATTGTTCTCAACGCGGTGCGCGGTTATATCCCGCCCATGGATGACGGAAATAAGGGTGGCTCTTCGGAGAACCGCCGCAAAATGCTTTTGTTC
>CAIXUE010000316.1 GCA_903922545.1 uncultured Alphaproteobacteria bacterium
GCCATCACCCTGGTGGTGGATGACAAGGGCCGGGTCATTGCCGATCCGGCGATCCTGATCGAAGGCATTCCCGCCCCCGTACATGAAGCCATCCGCATTGCGGTGGAAGAACTGGTCCGCCGCCACAAAAAAGGCGATCCCGGCCAGCTGGCCGAAAATGTCCGCCGCGCGGCGCGCGGCGCGGCACGGGACGCGTGGGGGAAGAAACCTGTAACGCGCGTTACGGTGATCGAGACATGATCGGAAAGCTGAACCACGTCGCCATCGCCACCCACGATCTGGAAAAATCCGCCGCGCTGTACCGCGGCACCCTGGGCGCGAAGGTTTCCGATCCGGTGCCGCAGGAAGAACAGGGTGTCACGACCGTGTTTGTGGAATTGCCCACCTCCAAGGTCGAACTGCTGGCGCCGCTGGGCGATCATTCCCCCATCGCCAATTTCCTCAAGCGCCATCCCGATGGCGGCATCCATCATCTGTGCTTTGAAGTGGAAGATATTTTGGCCGCCCGCGATATGCTGAAATTGACCGGCGCGCGGGTGCTGGGCGAGATCAAAACCGGCGCCCATGGCAAGCCGGTGCTGTTTCTGCATCCCAAGGATTTTGGCGGCGTGTTGATAGAATTGGAGCAAGCATGAGCGACGCGGCCATCGCAGCCGGCATTCATTATATCGTGCTGTTCAGCGCCTATGCGGTGCTGTGGTTCCTGTGCCTGTTCTGCCTGTTGCCGGTGGGGCTGGGGGCGGAACGCGATCCGGAAAGCGGCGCGCCGCTCAATCCCATGCTGAAGAAAAAAGCCCAGATCGCCACGGTGATCGCGGCGGTGTTGTGGGTGGGCTTTTACGCCGCGCTCAGAATGGGCTGGATGAATCTTTAGGTCCGGCTTCGGCGGCTGCGCCAGAAACGAAAAGGCCGGAGCAAGCTCCGGCCTTTTTCTTATTTTTCTTTCCTGGACTTTTCGTCTCGTTCTTCTTCGTCCCCGAACTTGGCCGCTCTTTGTTGGCGGTATTTTTATAGATTGCGGTGATACTGATTTTCCGGGCCCAAGTCACGCAATATTTGGAGTTGTTGCAGTGCAACATGCGCAAGGAAATTACAATAGAATTGCCCTGCTGGTGTTGCTTGTTGTGACGCTGGTTTTTACGCCCAAAATCGCCTTTTCGGCGGGGATCGCCGACCCCACCAAGCCAGACCCCATCCTGAGCGGTGACGCGGACGGTCCCTGCGACCCCGCTTTGGCCAGGCCGGAGCTGACCCCCGGCACCGATGTGGAAGGCCACCAGGTCGCCTCGGCCGACCTGGAGACCGGGCCGCTTCCCCTTCAGGGCCAGGTGATGGTCCCCCTGAAAGGCGGCAACAAGAACGCCCCCGCCTATGTGACGGTGGATGGCAAGAAACTGGATCCGCTGCTGAACCCCAAGCCGGCCTGCCATTAACCAGACTGGTTATTCCGACGCCCGGACGCGACGGGTCCGCGCTAATTTCCCGCCATGCGCGCGCTGTTGCTTGCCCTTCTGACCTTTACCCTGCTGGCCGCTGCCCCGGCCTCGGCCGCGTCATGGCGCATTACCCGCGATCATTGGAGCCCTGCCGACGAAGCGGGTTTTGGCCGCTTTGTCACCGCGCTGGGCGATTCCGGCTGTTCGTCTTCCGAAAGCTGCCTGCGCTCGGCCGCCAATCCCTGGGCGGCGCATGAAGATATTGGCTTTCTGGATGTGGACGTGGACTGCGCCAAGCTGCCTTATCTGCTGCGCGCCTATTACGCCTGGAAGAACGGCCTGCCGTTCACCTATGCGGACGGCGTACGGGGTTCGCGCTTTTCCAAAAGCGGCAACCAGGTGGTGAGCCGAAAAGACCTGGTGGATCATGGCGGCGGCATTGATGGCGCCGCCGCGATCCGCGCTTTGCTGGAAGATGTTTATTCCGGCACGTACCGCGTCGATGCCGCCGGCACAGACGGCATGGCGTCTGATTTCTATTCTCCCGCGCTGCAACCCGGCAGCATTCGTCCCGGCACTTTGATCTATGATCCCAATGGTCATGTCGGCATCGTTTATCGGGTGGATGCGTCTGGCCGCATCTATTACATGGACGCCCATCCCGATTTCGCCATCAGCCGCAGCGTCTATGGCGCGCAGTTCGGCCAGAGCCAGGCCGCACTGGGGGGTGGTTTGAAAAACTGGCGGCC
>CAIXUE010000317.1 GCA_903922545.1 uncultured Alphaproteobacteria bacterium
GTCAAGTTGGATTGTTCGCTCGCCCAACTTCTTCAAGTCAACCACAGCGCGCAAGCTGCGTCCGATCAAACGCTGAATTTCCTGGGTGCGGCCAGACTGTTTTCCCGCCGCCGCTTCGCGGCGCATACGGTCATGGGTCGAGCGGGGCAGCATGCCATATTCCGCCGTCACCCAGCCCTTGCCGGAACCTTTGAGGAAAGGCGGGGCTTTTTCTTCCAGACTGGCGGTGACCAGCACATGGGTGTCGCCGAATTTGACCAGGCAGGAACCTTCGGCATGGCGGGAAAAGCCGGGGGTCAGGCTGACGGCTCTAAGGGCATCAGCCCCGCGATTGGAGTGGCGCATGGCTCTCGTATATCTTGAAGGAATGGAACGGGGCGGTTACCTAGCCGCTTTGCCAGTGTCCGTCCACCGCGGCCCCGGCCGCTTTAACATTCTTTATAATTCAAAGGCTTAATTCGTTGGACCCGCGCTCCCCTCCCTTGTCGTCCCTGTCGCTGGGTGAGCGGCCGCGCGAGGTCTTCCGCCATCTGGTCGAAGCTTTCCTGGCCTCGGGGGAGCCGGTGGGGTCACGCACCCTCAGCCAGCGCCTGCCCGTCACGCTCTCGCCCGCCTCCATCCGCAATGTGATGGCCGATCTGGAAATGATGGGGCTGCTTTATGCCCCCCACACCAGCGCCGGCCGCGTGCCCACCGAACGCGGCCTTCGCCTGTTCGTGGATGGGCTTCTGGAAATCGGCGAATTACAGCCTGACGAACGCGTCGCCATTGAAGCGCGCATGACCGGCGGGCGGCGTATCGAAGACATGCTGATTCAGGCCACCCAGTCGCTGGCCGGCCTGTCGCGCTGCGCCGGTCTGGTGGTTACCGCCAAACAGGATTCAGCCCTGAAACATGTGGAATTTGTGGGCGTGGGACCGGGCAAGGCGCTGGTCATCATGGTGGGCGAAGACGGCCAGGTGGAAAACCGCGTCATGGATGCACCCTTGGGCCTGCCCGGTTCGGCCCTCACCGAAGCCTCCAACTATCTCAATGCCCGGCTTGCCGGCCGCACGCTGGATGCGGCGCGCGCCGACATCCTGGCCGAGCTGGAAAGCGAAAAGGCCATGCTCGACACCCTCACCGCCAAGGTGGTGGCCGAGGGCCTGGCCACCCTCACCCAATCGCGCGATCCCGCCCAGGGCACAGACGGCCAGGTGCTGATTGTGCGCGGCCAGTCGCATCTTTTGGATTCGGTGGAAGCCCAGGCCGATATCGAACGCGTCCGCACATTGTTTGAGGATATTGAGCGCAAGAACGACCTGATCCGGCTTATGGAACTGGCCAAGGATGGGGCGGGCGTCAGCATTTTCATCGGCTCGGAGAACCGGCTTTTCAGCCTGTCGGGTTCCTCCATCGTGGCCGCGCCTTATGCCAATGCGGCGGGCAAAATCGTAGGTGTGATAGGGGTTTTGGGCCCGACGCGGCTGAATTATGGCCGCATCATCCCCATGGTGGACCATACCGCGAAAGTCATTGGACGATTACTCGCCTAGAGTTTAAGGAACCAGAATGAGCGACGAACAAAACCCCGAAAATCCCCCCACCGACGACAATCCCCATGCCGCTGAATTCGCGGTGCTGGAAGCCCTGAAGGCCGAGGTTGAAACCCTCAAGGATCAGCGCCTGCGCGCGCTTGCGGAAATGGAAAATATCCGCCGCCGCGCCGAAAAGGAAAAAGCCGAAGCCTCGCAATATGCCGTGACCAAATTCGCCCGCGACATGGTGGGCATTGCCGACAATTTCTCCCGCGCGCTGGCGGCTTGCCCGCCGGCGCTGCGCGATGCCGCCGACCCGCAGGTCAAGGCTGTGCTGGATGGCGTCGAAGCCACCGATCGCCAGTTGATCGCCACGCTGGAACGGCATGGCGTCAAACCGGTCGATACAACCGGCAAATTCGATCCCAACCTGCATCAGGCCATCGCCGAAGTGCCGGGCAATGGCAAACCAGCCGGCGCTATCGTCGATGTGGTGCAGTCCGGTTACACGATCAGCGACCGGCTTTTGCGTCCCGCCATGGTGACGGTGGCGCGGCGCGATTCCGCGCCCGCATCCAGCGAGTCAATCGACACGAAAGTGTGAGCCCATGGCGGATTTGAAAATCGTAGTCGCAGGCGCGTCTGGCCGCATGGGCCGCGCCCTGGTGCGGGAAATCAGCCAGGGCGAAGGCGTCACCCTGGTGGGCGCTCTGGAAGTTGAAGGCCATCCCGATCTGGGCATGGATGCCGGCACGCTGGCTGGCCAGCAACCCAATGGCATCAAGCTCACCGCCGATCCCCTGCCGCTTCTGGCCAATGCCGAAGGCGTGATCGATTTCACCCGCCCCATGGTCTCCACCATGCTGGCGGATCTGGCTGCCCAGGCGCGCATCGTGCATGTGATGGGCACCACAGGTTTTTCGCCATCGGACGAAAAACGCATTGAGGCGGCCGCGCGCCATGCCGTGATCATCAAATCCGGCAATATGAGTTTGGGCGTAACGCTGCTGGCAGCGCTGGTGGCCAAGGCCGCCAAGGCGCTGCCCAATTACGACATCGAAATTCTGGAAATGCACCACAAGCTGAAAGTGGATGCGCCATCGGGCACGGCGCTGCTTCTGGGCAACGCCGCAGCCAAGGCGCGCGGCCAGGCGCTGGAACAGCATCGCCGTCCCGGCAACAATGGCGCCCGGGAAGAGGGCAGCATCGGGTTCGCAAGCCTGCGCGGCGGCAGCGTGATCGGCGAACATGAAGTGATCCTGGCCGGAACGGGCGAACGCATCACGCTGTCCCATTCCGCTGAAGACCGTTCCATCTTCGCTCGCGGCGCCATCGCCGCCGCCCGCTGGGGCCACTGCAAAAAGCCAGGCCTTTATGCAATGACGGATGTGCTTGGATTGTAAATATCGCCCTTCCGGGCAGATTTAAAAATGGTTGGCCTCATGGTCAGACAATGGATTCTCAGTGGCGTTCTTTTGGTCGCTGCGCTCAGCGCGGCAAACGCTGCCGATAAGTATGCAGACATCCATACCGTCGCGATCATTTCCACTTTGGGTGATCAAATACTCGTTGAAAAAAAGGCCGATGTGATTAATACGGACCTTTCTCCGTCAGTCACCATCGACTCTAAGTTGGGCATTGATGCTTACATTTCAAAGGAAATCGCGAGCGCGATTTCAAGCCGCTTTGTAATAGCTGATGCGGACGTTGACCCTTCTTATCTGACAGATTTCCCCATATCTCCGGAAAGGTTGAGCGAACTAAAGGAGCGATTTTCCGCTCGGCCACAATCATCCGTTGATGCCTTTATAATCGTGCATCCAGTTAAGTACGACGCTCCAAGCATGCTGCGAACTGTCGAAATCGCACGCACAGGCATAGTATTGACTCATACAAAAGGCCTGTTTGGAGTGTCCGACACCTCGTTGAACATCGATTATATGGTGTCTGTTTTGGACGCGAAAACTGGAAAGAAAATCGATTATGGAACAGCGTTCACTAGAACGCCGGA
>CAIXUE010000318.1 GCA_903922545.1 uncultured Alphaproteobacteria bacterium
CTTCTGTTTGCGGCGCTTGAGATAGGGATGCACCATGCCGCCCTGGATCGGACCGGGCCGCACGATCGCCACTTCAATCACCAGATCGTAAAATTCGCGGGGGCGCAGGCGCGGCAGCATGTTCATCTGGGCGCGGCTTTCCACCTGAAAAACGCCCACCGCATCGGCCTCGCACAGCATGTCATAGACCGCAGGATCTTCCTGGGGCACGCCGGCCAATTCCAGTTTCGCCTTGCCGGAATAGGAATCGATCAGCTGAAAAGCTTTGCGGATGCAGGTGAGCATGCCCAGCGCCAGCACATCGACTTTCATGATGCGCAGGGTGTCGAGATCGTCCTTGTCCCATTCGATGAAATAGCGGTTCTCCATCGCGGCAGGACCGATGGGCACGATGGTGTCCAGGTAATCTTCGGTCAGGACAAAGCCGCCGACATGCTGGGAAAGATGACGGGGGAAACCGGCAAGTTTTTTCGCGAACTTATTGGCGCGGTCAATCACGGCATTGGCTGGGTCACTGCCGCCCTGGCGCAGCTGCTTTTCGCTGAGGCCATCGCCATGATGACCCCATACCGTGTCGGCCAGCCTGCCGGTGACATCTTCAGTCAGGCCGAACACCTTGCCCACTTCGCGGATGGCGCTGCGCGAGCGGTAGGAAATCACCGTGGCGGTGAGGGCGGCGCGGCGATGGCCATAGCGGCGATAGATATATTGAATGACTTCCTCGCGCCGCTCATGTTCGAAATCCACATCGATATCGGGCGGTTCGCGGCGATTGGCGTTGAGGAAACGTTCGAACAGGACCTCAAAATTGTTGGGATCGATGGCGGTGACGCCCAGCGCATAACAGACGGCGGAATTGGCCGCTGAACCGCGCCCCTGGCAAAGAATATTTTGGTCCGGATCGCGGGCATAGGCGACGATGTCATGCACGGTGAGGAAATAATGCGCCAGGCCGCCCTCGGCGATAAACGTCAGTTCCTTTTCAACCAGATCACGCACTTTTTTTGGAAGGCTGCCGGGATATTTCTCCCGCAATCCTGTTTCGGTCAGGTCGCGCAAATGCTGGTCGGCGGTTTTGCCCAGCGGCACCGGTTCGTGCGGATAATTATATTTGAGATCTTCCAGTGTGAAAGCGACGCACGCCGCAAAGCGTGAGGTTTCTTCCACCGCTTCGGGGCAGGCGCGGAACAGGCGCGCCATTTCGCCAGCAGGTTTGAGGTGCCGTTCGGCATTGACCTGAAGCCGTTTGCCGGCCTGATCCAGGGTCACATGCTCGCGGATGCAGGTGACGATGTCCTGCAATTTTCGCTGACCGGGCTTGTGATAAAGCGCATCATTCGTAGCGATCAGCGGTGTGCGGGTTTCGCGGCCCAGGCGCATCAGGCTTTTGAGGCGGCGGCGGTCTTCGCCGGTGTAGAGCATGGAGGCCGCCAGCCAGGTGTCTGTTGCCAGTTTTTCCAGCAGCGGTTTGAGGACGTCCGGTTCGCGCGGCGGCATGACGATCAGCAAAAGGCCTTCGCGCAGGGCTTCAAGATCGGCGAGGTCCAGAAAACAATCGCCTTTGGGCGCGCGCAGCTTTCCCTGGCTCAGCAGGCGGCAAAGCCGGCCATAGGCGGCGCGGGTTTGGGGATAGGCGATAATGTCGGGCGTGCCGTCGCGAAAAACCAGCCGTGCCCCGATTAACAGGCGGGGGCGGGTTTCCGGTTCAAGCTTTTCCCATTCGGCAAAGGCGCACACCACGCCGGCCAGGCTGTTGCGGTCGGCGATGCCGATGGCGGCATAACCAAGGGTGACGGCCTGTTCGACAAATTTTCCGGGAGGAGAAGCGCCACGCAGAAAGGAATAATTGGTGGTGACGGCCAACTCGGCATAACTCACGCCCCCCACCCGAGGCCCATTCCGCCGATCCGATTTGACGTAGTGATTTCGAAAAGCCAATGGCGGAATGGTCCGAGGGTAATCATGCGAAGATTCCGTGCAGGTACCAGCGCGGCGCCAGACCGCTTTGGTCATACAAGCCGTCGCGATAAAGCCAGAAGCGCTGGCCTTCTTTTGTTTCCACCCGGAAATAATCGCGCGTGGGTTTCGGCTTCTGATGTTGCCACCATTCCATGGCGATGCGTTCGGGCCCTTCGGCGCGCGTCACATCAAACTCAGCCCGCCGCCAGCGGAACAAAGAGGGCGGACCATCCGGCGCGGTGGCGAAAGGAACCGCTATTTCTTCGGGTTTTTCGAACAGGCGCAAAGGGCGCAGCGGTGGATCGTTTTTCAGCCGGCGCTGGGGCCAGGACGTGCCGGCAAAGTCGCGATCCTGGGCCGGGATAGCGGCGCTTTGGGCTTCGGGAATATGGGTGTCCTGCGCCACAAAGCGCAGCACCCGGGCTTGCCCATGCCGCACCGACAGCCGGTCGGTAAGATATTGGATTTCACGCCGCGCGTTTTCGTTGCTGTCCAGGCTGAGGCTGGCCGGTTCGCTGCGTTCCGCCAGCATGGCTTCCAGCCGGATCAGGTCAAAGCCGAAACCGGGATCGAGCGGATCGTGCAGGGTGCCCAGTTTTTCCTGCAGCAGACGCAGCACCCGCTCAGCATCGCGCGAGGCGCCGCCTAATCGAATTAAAATACGCCGCACCTGGCCGTCGGCGCGAAAGAAAGAAGCTTCGAGCTGGCGCAGGCCCAGGCCCCGTTTCTCCAGCACTTCACCCAGTGCGCGCGCCAGGTTGAGCAAAGACTGGGCGATGGCGTCTTGGGTGACGATGGGTTCGGCAAAAGCCTGTTCGGCCGTCAGGTCGGGCAATGGCCGGCGCGGATTGAGCGGCTCATCCTCATGGCCCAGAAACATGTCCAGCTGGCGGACAAAGGCTTTGCCGAAACGGGCGGCCAGTTCATCGCGCTGACGGTATCGCACCTGCGCGATAATCTTGAGTCCGGCGCGGGACAGTGCGGCGATGACTTTTGTGTCGGTTGGCAGCGCTGTGACCGGCAAGCGTTCCAGGCTTTCCGCGTCCGCGCCCGGCGTGGCGATATGACCGGGTGCGAATTTCGCCAGCGCCCGCGCCGCCGATGCGGTGCCGGCGATGGCGGCCTGCACGGCAAAGCCCTGGGCGGTGATTTTGCGTGACGCATGTTCCAGCATCGCCGCTTCGCCGCCGAACAGATGCGCCACGCCTGTGATGTCCAGGATCACGCCATCGGGCGCGTCGATGATGACAAAAGGAGAAAAGCGCTCGCACGAGTCGGCGATGCCATCCAGCAGCGCCAAATCTTTTTTCTCATCCGCCGGCATGATGGTGAGATTGCCCAGCATGGCCTGGGCGTTGGCGAGTGGTTGGCCTTTGTAGAGCCCCTGTTTCTGGGCGCGCGCATCCAGCGCATGGATGGTAAGCGCGTTGTTGGCCCGGCCGCTGATCACCAGCGGCGCCTGGCTTTTAGAAAGCGAAGCGTCTTTCCTTTTGAGCCGGTCGGTCGAAAGCCGTGGCAGCCATAGCGCCAGGATGCGGCGCATATTGGATGCGCGCGGGTTCGTGGAAAAATCCATTGTCGGGATCCCATGTCAGGCGCCAGGAGCCGGTGGGGCCAAGCCGGTTGCGGGCCAGTTCGGCCTTGAAGCTGGGCATGCCCCAATCATCGCCATCAGATGGCGCTGAAGAAATATGCCAGCGGGTGAGCGCCGCGCTGGGGAGTGCCTCGGCACCCTCACGCAGCAGGATGGGCGTGACGCCGCTTTCACTGGCGATAAAATTCAGCCGCCGCCCCGCAACCATGTCGAGCGCCTTGGGCTGGCCGGAAATTTCCAAAACAAGCGCGCCCACATGCGGGCAGGCCAGAATGTCGCTGGCGGCGCTGAGCGCTTCGGCGGCATTGGCCGTCTTTATAAGAAAGAGATTTTCGGGATGGCCGCCCAGTTCGGCCAGGCCCTGGGGCTCGAGCGCGCCATATTCCAGAGACTCGTAATCCGGCCGTATCCAGAAGAGCGGTTTTGGACCGGCCGCCTTGATGGCCAGGCAAGCGGCAAAACCCGCCGCCCCCCAATCTTCGGCATAAACCTCATGCAGGGCGCCGGTATGCAGGCCACCGCCCAGCGCCCGGTCCGCCGCCGCCACGCCCAGGCAAAGGGCCGGCCGCTCCGAGGGAAGGCCGTAGCGCGCCAGAAAATGGCGGATATCTGCTATTTTTTCTTGTCTGTTCATGTTATGTTCTAATCTGGCCTGGCTGTCCCCAGGAGTCAAGCGGGCTTCGCGCATCTGTCATGTTGCACCGCAACTCCCGAAATGTTGGAATATCCAGCATTCTGGGGATGAAAGGGCGACCGGTTGCTCCTTTGGCAAAAAGGGGGCGAGCAGAAAATCTGCGCCGAAAGCCTTTCATGGGGTTGTTATGAGCTTGCCGCCGAAACAGGGCCTTTACGATCCACGCAACGAGCATGACGCTTGCGGCGTCGGCTTTGTCGCAAACATTAAAGGACAGAAATCCCACGCCATTGTCGGTCAGGGATTGCAGCTTCTTATCAATCTGGATCATCGCGGCGCGGTGGGCGCCGATCCGCTGGTGGGCGATGGCGCCGGAATCCTGATTCAGATTCCCGACGCGCTTTTGCGCGAATGGGCGAAAGAGACCGGCGTCACGTTGCCCGAGCCGGGCAAATATGCCGTGGCCATGTGTTTTCTGCCGCGCGAAGCCAAGGCGCGCGAAATCGTGGTCAAGCAGTTCGAGCATTACATCAAGATCGAAGGCCAGACGCTTTTGGGCTGGCGCGATGTGCCGACCGATCCCACCGGATTGGGCAAGACCGTCACCGAACAGATGCCGCTGATCCGCCAGGCGATCGTGGCCGCGGGTCCGCACACCAAGGATCAGGATGCGTTTGAGCGCAAGCTGCTCACCATCCGCAAGCAGACGCAGAACCCGCTGGAGGCGCTGGCGAAGAAGCACAAGCAGCCCGCCATCACCCAGCTTTACATGCCCAGCTTTTCAACCCGCACCGTGGTCTATAAGGGCCTGTTGCTGGCGCCCGATGTCGGCCGTTTTTATCGCGACCTGCAGAACCCGCTGACCACCACGGCCATCGCGCTGGTGCATCAGCGTTTCTCCACCAACACATTCCCAAGCTGGAAGCTGTCGCACCCTTACCGCTATATCGCCCATAACGGCGAAATCAATACAGTGCGCGGCAACGTCAACTGGATGAATGCGCGCCGCCGTTCGCTGGAATCCGAATTGCTGGGTCCGGATCTGGACAAGATGTGGCCGCTGATACCGCACGGCCAGTCCGACACCGCCTGTCTGGACAATGCGCTGGAAC
>CAIXUE010000319.1 GCA_903922545.1 uncultured Alphaproteobacteria bacterium
CAGCTGGTGGCGGCGATGAACCCCTGCCGCTGCGGTTTTGTTTCCGATCCGGCGCAGGCCTGCAGCCGCGCCCCCAAATGCGCCGGTGATTATCAAAGCCGCATCTCCGGCCCCCTGTTCGACCGCATTGATCTGCATGTCGATGTCGCGGCGGTGTCGGCCGCCGACCTCAGCCTGCCGCCGCCCGCCGAAGGCAATGTGGAAGTCGCGGCGCGGGTGGCGCGGGCTCGCCAGATTCAGCGCGCGCGTTTCAAGGATCATCCCATCCGCACCAATGCCGAAGCCGAAGGTGAACTTCTTGATGCCGTCGCCAGGCCCGATGACGCGGGCCTTAAACTTCTCACCGATGCCGCCGAGCGCATGAAGCTTTCGGCGCGCGGCTATCACCGCGTCTTGCGGGTTGCGCGCACCATCGCCGATCTGGCGGGCGCCGACAGCGTGACCAAGCCGCATATCGCCGAGGCGCTGTCTTACCGCCGCCTTGCCTTGGCGTAATGCGCCGGAACTTAAGTTCCCAACGCTCGTTCCCTCATCGACAAGAACGAGGGATCCGCTATGAAAAATCTCAGCATTCTGGGCATTGTTTTGATTGTGCTGGGCGTGGCCGGCCTGTTTTTCAGCCACTTCACCTATACCGAGACCAAGCCCGCCGTGAAGCTTGGCCCGCTTCAGATCGACACCCAGGAAGACCATACCGTCTGGATTCCGACCATTGCCGGCGTGATCACCGTGGTCGCGGGCCTGGGTCTGGTGATGGCAGGCCGTAAAAACGGCTGATCTCGCATCTGCACACTGACCGGCGTGATTGCCTAAAACGATGAGTTCCGCCTATCCTCCCCGCGAACATCGGGGAGGATTTTCATGCGTAAAACCACAAAATTTGCCGTCACTCTGCTGAGCGCCGCCGCCATCGGCGGCATCGGCTTTGGCGCCTGGGCCCAGAATGTGGCGCCCGCCAGCGTCACCATGGCCGACGCCAGCATCAAGGACCCCAAGGGTCCGGTGCCTGACCCTTCGCACATCCCTTTCATCCCGCCGGAAAAACTCAACACCATGTTTGAAGGCAAGGGCGAACAGCAGATCAAGCTGTTCGGCGATCCGGCCAAGGCCGGCATGTATGGCGTGCTGATCAAGTGGGATCCGGGCAAAGGCAGCCGCCCCCATTTCCATGATCAGGACCGCTTCATCTATGTCGTTTCCGGCACCTGGTGGGTCAGCTCCAGCAACCATTACGACCCCAAGACCACCTATCCGCTGCCGGCTGGCAGCTTTGTCACCGACCTCAAGAACACCGTGCATTGGGACGGCGCCCGAGCCGGCGGCCCGCCCGCGGTGCTGGAACTGGTCGGCATGGGCCCGGTGAAAACCATTGGGGTGGACGAGACCGGCAAG
Organism: uncultured Alphaproteobacteria bacterium; assembly: GCA_903922545.1. The sequence goes on from CAIXUE010000319.1 coordinate 1,393, forward strand.
CCTTTGCCGCCCCGCGCGCCCGCCAAGTAACTTGTTCTGATTAAACCTTCGCCGCCGGTTTGACGCCGGCGGCGAAGCCATTTCTAAGAAGCCCATGAAAGATCAACCGCCACCGCGCCGGAAATTCCGTGCCGTCTATCTGTTCCTGGCGCTGCCCTTCATCGCCCATATCTGGGTGCCGTCCTACAACCGCATTGATCCGCAATTGTTCGGCATTCCTTTTTTCTATTGGTGGCAGACTTTGTGGATCGGTCTGGCCGCGCTCTGCATCCTGCCCGTCTATCTGTTTGAGGAGCGGAAGAAGTGACCGCCCAGCCCGCCACGCTCGCGGTTTTCTTCACCCTGTTCATCCTGGTCGCCGCCATGGGCCTGTTCGGCGGCCGCTGGCGTGCGGGCGATCTCACACAACTCACCGAATGGGGTCTTGGCGGGCGGCGCTTTGGCACCGTCATCACCTGGTTTTTGTTGGGCGGCGATCTCTACACCGCCTATACCTTCATCGCGGTGCCGGGCGCGCTGTTCGCGGGCGGCGCGGCGGGGTTCTTCGCCATTCCCTATGCCACCTTGATGTATCCGCTGCTGTTCCTGATTTTTCCGCGCCTCTGGGCCGTGGCGCGGGCGCGCGGCTATGTCACCGCCGCCGATTTTGTGCGTGGCCGTTTCAGCAACCGGCCGCTGGCGCTGGCGGTGGCGCTGACCGGCATTGTCGCCACCATGCCCTATATCGCGCTGCAACTGGTCGGCATCGAAGTGGTGACCGCCGCGCTGGGCTTCAACTATTTTCTCACCGTGCCGCTCCTGGGTCAGGTGTCTGCACCGCTGCTGGCGGCGTTCGTGGTGCTGGCGGCCTATACCTATAACAGTGGCCTCCGCGGCACCGCGCTGATCGCGGTGGTCAAGGATTTTCTGATTTACGCCACGGTGCTGGCGGCGGTGATCGTGATTCCGTCAGAGCTGGGCGGTTACGCGAAAATCTTCGCCAGCGTCAATCCCAAGACGTTGCTGCTGGCCAAGGGAAGCGCCGAAAATCTGGGCGGCGGCTTCACCTATGTCACCTTGGCGCTGGGCTCGACCCTGGCGCTGTTCATGTATCCGCATGCGGTCACGGGATTGCTCTCGTCTTCCAGCCGCCATGTGGTGCGCCGCAACGCCATGATCATGCCGGCCTATTCCATCGCTCTGTCGCTGATCGCCCTGCTGGGCTTCATGGCGGTGGCGGCGGGCGTCAAGGCCATGCCGGCCTATGCGCCGGGCTTTGCCAGCTTCGGCAACAATTTCGCCGTGCCTGCGCTTTTGCTGCACATGTTTCCGGCCTGGTTTGCCGGTGTGGCTTTCGCCGCCATCGCCATCGGCGCGCTGGTGCCCGCCTCCATCATGTCCATCGCCTGCGGCAGTCTTTTCACCCGCAATATCTGGAAGGATTTCATCCAGCCCGATTGCCCGCCGGCCCAGGAAGCACGCATCGCCAAGCTGGCATCATTGGCCACAAAAATCGGCGCGCTGCTGTTTGTGCTGGAGCTGCCCACCACCCAGGCCATCCAGTTGCAGCTGCTGGGCGGCATCTGGATGGCGCAGACGGTGCCCGCCGTGCTGCTGGCGCTGTATGTGCGGCTCAACCCCTGGGGCCTGCTTGCCGGATGGGCAGCGGGCATGGTGACGGGCACCTGGATGGCCGAAACGCTTTCGTTCAAAAGTTCAACCTATGTGCTGCACGCTTTTGGCGTGGCAATTCCCTGCTATGCGGCGCTGTCGGCGCTGCTGCTCAATCTGGTGGTCGCTTTTGTGGTGGGCCTGATCGCCAATGCGGTCAGCGGCATGCCCGCCGACCAGACCATCGAAACCGATTACATCTGACAAATTAGGCGCGAGGAGTTTTGCGGCCTGAGCACGCCTAGCTTTTCTTTGCGAGCACAGCGAACTTAGAAAAGCTGGCGCCAGCCGAGCGCAGCGAGGCTCGGAGCGTCCGATACGCTGCCGCTATCGGACGGGCAAGACGCCCATGAGCGACGAGCGACGCACTCAGGACGCAAAAGAACCGCGCCTAGCCGAACCGGCCTGTTATGTATTGCTCAGTTCTTTTGTTGTCAGGCGCGGTGAAGATTTTTTCCGTCGCGCCATATTCGACCAACTCGCCCAGATACATGAAGGCGGTAAAGTCGGACGAACGGCTGGCCTGCTGCATGTTGTGGGTGACGATGACGATGGTGTAGTCCGCCGCCAGTTCGTCGATAAGTTCTTCGATCTTGGCGGTGGAAATCGGGTCCAGCGCCGAGCAGGGCTCATCCAGCAAAATCACTTCCGGCCGCGTCGCCAGCGAACGGGCGATGCACAGGCGCTGCTGCTGGCCGCCCGACAGGGAAAGGCCCGAGGCGCTCAGCTTGTCCTTCACTTCGGTCCACAGCGCGGCGCGGGTCAACGCGTCTTCGATGCGGCCGTCCATTTCCGAGCGCG
>CAIXUE010000320.1 GCA_903922545.1 uncultured Alphaproteobacteria bacterium
AGCCGCCAGCTTTCCGTCGCCACGGCGCAGGCGCTGGCCACGGCCAATCCCGGCGCCAACGTCACCTATCGCGATCTGGCCGCCGAGCCGCTTCCCCACCTGACCGGTGAACTCTTCGCCGCCCGCCAGGGCGCGGTGCCCGAAACCCCCGCCATCCAGAAAGACATTGTCGCCAGCCAGGCCGTGCTGGATGAATTCCTCGGCGCCGACATCGTGGTCATCGGTGCGCCCATGTACAATTTCGGTGTCTCCAGCCAGCTCAAGGCCTGGATTGACCGCATCGCCGTTGCCGGCAAAACCTTCCGCTACACCGCGAACGGCCCCGAAGGCCTCAGCGGCGGCAAGCGCGTCGTCGTCGCCGTCTCGCGCGGCGGCCTTTACAGCGCCGGCCAGCCCGCCGCCGCGTTTGAGCATGTGGAATCCTACCTGCGCAGCGTCTTCGGCTTTCTGGGCGTCACCGATCTGGAAATCGTCGTGGCCGAAGGCCTGGCGATGGGCCCCGAGCCGCACGCCAAGGCGATTGAAACCGCCCTCAAAACCATCACGCAACTTCCCACGGCGGTTCACCAGCGCGCCGCTTAAAGCAGGGGGCCGTCATGGCCGCACATGATCTGCCGCATCTTCTGGCCGCCGCCCTGACCGCGATCTTCGCGATCACCGCGGCGGTCGAGCTTGCCGGCGCGCACCACATCCGCACCCATTTTCGCCGCTGGCGCTATCCCCGCCGCTTTTATCGCGTCATGGCGGTGCTTCAGCTTCTGGCGGTGCTGTTCCTGGTCACGCCCGAACTGCGCGTGCTGGGCCTTGTCCTGGCCGGGCTGGTGATCTTTCTCTGGGGCGTAACCTTGCTCAATCATCGCCAATGGGGCTGGGCCGCCGCGGCCTTTCTGATGATGGCGGCGCTGGTTCCCGCCTCCCTCGTCCTGCGCTGACTTTATTACCTCTACCCCGGAACGGCCCGAACCCCAGCCCGTTTAAGGCACAGGTCAAAGTCAGGTTCCACTATGAAACGCTATGCCATTGCAGGGTTTGCCGCCGGCGCCGCCATGATGATCGGCGGCGCGCTGGCCGCTGTGTCGGGCAGCCCGCCCGCTGCCGCCAAACCCGCCGCTATAGAAGGTGATGTCTCCAACCCCATGGTCGCGGGGCAGGCCATGCTGCCCGGCCGCACGCTGCTCGATAATATCTCCGCCTCGCCGGAACATTCGGTCCTGGTGGCGGCGATGAAAGATTCCGGCGTCGCGGACGCGCTGAAGGCCAATGGCGAATTCACCGTCTTCGCCCCCACCAACGCCGCCATGGGCGCGCTCTCCGCCCAGGCGCTTTCCGGCAACAAGGCCCAGCTCGCCAAACTGATGGGCTATCTGGTGGTGCCGGGCCGTTACGATTCCCAGAAGCTGCTGCAGGTGATCGGCCAGGGCGCCGGCCAGGCGCGCCTTCGCACTGTCGAAGGCGGTGTGCTGCTGGCCCGCATGAACGGCCCCACCAATGTTGTGCTGGTCGATGAGCAGGGCAACACCGCCGACATCGCCATCTATGATGTGTATGATAAGAACGGCGTCATGCATGTGGTTGACCACATGCTTCAGCCCGGCAGCGCCGGCTCCGGCCAATTGGCCGCCAGCCGCTAAGCCTTGGCCGCCGCCAGCATCAGCCCGCCCATCAGCGCGGCCAGCATCAACCCGCCGCGTATCTGATGGCTATGTGCCGGGCGGCCATGACAGACATTGGCGAAATGCTCACAGTTCCAATGCCAGAAATCATACCGCGTCCCGAACATGGAATAAGCATTATAAAGCACCGTCTCGCCCGGCAGGGTGCTGGGATAAAAAGACCGGTAATTGCGCCCCTTCACAAACTGGCTCCAGGTCTGTTCGCCCGGCCCGCCCGTCTCGCCCGAATTGGCCACCACCATCGGCATCCCGTCCGGCCCGGTCTTGTCCGTCACCAGCGCGAAGTGATGCGCCAGCTTGAACAGGCCTTTCATCTGCACGGTCACAACCGTACCGGGGCGCAGTTGCTGCGCGCTTTGTCGATGCGGAAGTGGGCGTGGCAAGGCTTTGGTGTTTTTCATCGGCAAACCCCGAACGATCAGCAAAAATGACGCCGTCCATAGCACCACGTCACACAAGCGTCATCAGAAATTTTGACTCGTCACTGTCACAATTCCCACTGCGTCCACTGTCACAATTGCCTTAGACTGACTGTCACAATTCCCGCCAACCATTTTCATCCAGCTCATCCCGCCAGATTTTAAAGCGCCATTTCAAAAATGAAGCTCCAGGTCACCCGCGCCTCCCGCCTGCCCATTTTTCTGATGGGCGCGGGCACGCTTGTGCTGATCGGGCTTATCCTGACGGCGGCGTGGCTCGCCTCCACCACCGCCGATCTCAGCGCCCAGGTGGTTCAGGCGCGCCAGATCCGCATCGCCGCGTCTGAGGTGCTGGAAACCCTGCTCAACGCCGAAACCGGCCAGCGCGGATATCTCCTCACCGGCGATACCCGCTATCTGGCGCCGTTCCGCACCGCGCAAGGCACCATCAACCATGATCTGAATGATCTGGACCGGCTGGAGCAGGGCGACACCGCTGTGCGGCCTGATCTGGTCCGGCTGCGCCAGTTTGCCGGCCAGAAAATGACCGAACTGAACCAGACGATTTCATTTGCCGAAGCTGGCCGCAGCGCCGAGGCCCTGGCCCTGGTGCGCACCAATCTGGGCATTCAGGTGATGGATGATGCCCGCATCATCCTCAGCGATATCGTCAACAAATCCGAAATGGTCGTTTCCAAAAACCTGTCCGATCTCAACAGCGATGCGCGCCTGCTGCGCGCCGTCGCCATTATCGGCGGCCTGGTGGTGTTCCTTTTCTCCATGGCCGCGCTCTGGCTGGTGCTGCGTTCGGTGGCGGCGGCCATGCGCGCCCGCGAACAGGTGGCCCAGCTCAATGCCGACCTGGAAGACCGCGTGGTCCGCCGCACCGCCGCGCTCACCCGCGCCAATGAAGAGATTCAACGCTTCGCCTATATCGTCAGCCACGACCTGCGCGCGCCTCTGGTCAACATCATGGGCTTCACCAGCGAAATGGAAGTCGCCTCCACCAGGCTGATCGCCTATTTTGAAAATGAATCCGAAACCGCCAAAGAAGCCGCCAGATCCGCCGCCATCCAGGATGTGCCCGAAGCGGTGAAATTCATCCGCTCCTCCACCGGCAAGATGGACCGGCTGATCAACGCCATCCTCAAACTCTCGCGCGAAGGCCGCCGCGAACTGGTCAGCGAACGGGTCGATCTCAAATCCGTCTTTCAAACCATCACCGACAGCCTCAAACACCAGATCGCCGAAACCCAAACCACCGTCGATCTGTCGGCCCGGCTTCCCATCCTGTCGGGCGACCGTCTCGCCCTGGAACAGGTGTTCGGCAATTTGTTCGATAACGCACTAAAGTATCTGCAGCCCGGCCGCCCCGGCCATATCCGGGTGACAGCGGAAACTTCCGGCCGTTCGGTCGTAATCAGCGTGCGCGACAATGGCCGCGGCATCGCTGAAAACGACCTGGAACGGGTATTCGAACTCTTCCGCCGCGCCGGCCGCCAGGACAAGCCGGGTGAGGGCATCGGCCTGGCCCATGTCCGCGCCCTGGTGCGCCGCCTGGGCGGCGACATCACCGTGCGCTCCCAGATTGGCGAAGGCTCGGAATTCCGGGTATTGTTGCCCCGCTCCATCCCCTCAGACACAGGTCACGCATGGCCTGCCGGATATTTTGTACCAGCGTGAGTGAGACTACTGCATAGCAGGCGTTCCATCCAGATGGGGCGGCTGGGGTACAAAAGTCTGCGGCGCGGGTGGTCGATATCCCAGTGATGAAT
>CAIXUE010000321.1 GCA_903922545.1 uncultured Alphaproteobacteria bacterium
GATCTGCTCCGGGCTAAACCTTTTCTTGGGCATCGCAAAGCTCCTTTCCAAGCCAATTCTATCAATTCGCTTGGTACAAAAAGAGCCATGCAGGTCAGGTCCCATCGCGGCAATCATCTTGATCCAGTTCCGTGGTGGCAGTGGGGTGCAAAATCTGGCGTCAACCGATCTGGCCCAGAACACCGAAGGCAAGGCCGTCGTGCCCGGTGTGTTCTTTTCAAGGTGGGGATACGAGTGGGGATAGGAAAAGCACCTCCGCAGAATTGGGCGGGAATGCGAGCTATATTTTGTGGCCCTGGCGGACAGAGAGGGATTCGAACCCTCGAACGGCTTTCACCGTTACACACTTTCCAGGCGTGCGCCTTCAACCACTCGGCCACCTGTCCGCACTGAGCGGGCTGAGATATACTGCCCCGCCCCCGCCCGCAAGAAGCATCAAAATCCGGGCGATTTCAGGAACATGCAGGAAACCCCGCCATGCTTGACCGCCGCGATTTCGCTGCCTTGGGCGCCGCCGCGCTGATGGTCCCCGCATCCGCCCGCGCCCAGGGGGCCAGCGTGCCGTTTTATGACGCTATCGGCCCTGATCTGACCCTTTATGGCCTCGATGCCGCCTCGGCCACGCTCACCGCCCGCGGCACGGTCACACTGCCTTCCAACCTGCAATATGCCTGGCCGCACCCGTCCAAAAAATTCCTCTATGTCGCCTCCAGCAACGGCTTGCCGGGCGGGCCCCGGCGGCGCGCCCGCGCCCAGCACCGGCCATCTCCTCAGCGCCTTTGCCGTCGATCCCCAAACCGGCGCGCTCACCCCGCACGGCCCCACCCGCGCGCTCACCGTGCGCCCCATTCACATGAGCATCGATCACAGCGGCCAATATGTCCTGACCGCCTACAACACCCCCAGCCACATCACCGTCCATCGTATCAACGCCGATGGCACCCTGGGCGATGAAATCCCACAAAGCCCCGGTCTGGATTTCGGCATCTATGCCCATCAGGTGCGCGCCACGCCCAACAACAAAACCGTCACCCTGGTCACGCGCGGCAACAACGCCACCAAAACCACGGCCGAAGATCCCGGCGCCATCAAGGTGTTCCGTTTTGAAAATGGCCGCCTCTCCAATCTGCAGAACCTTCAGCCCGCCGGCAGCAACGGCTATGGCTTCGGCCCCCGCCATCTGGATTTTCATCCCACCCTGCCGTTCGTCTATGTCTCGCTGGAACGCAACAGCCGGGTTGATGTCTATGGCCTGAACGCCGATGGCAGTCTTTCGCCCCAGGCTCTGTTCAAGGTTTCAACGCTCTCGGATCCCAACGCTATCGTAGTGGGCCCCAGCGCCATTCACGTCCATCCCAATGGCCGCTTCCTCTACACGCCCAATCGTGGCTCCGGCACGGTCGATTTCAACGGCAAGCACGTCTCCAATGGCGGCTTCAATTCCGTGGCGGTTTTTTTCATTGACCCGAAAACCGGCGAACCGAAACTCATTCAGCAAGCCCCGGCGCACGCTTTTGAACTGCGCACCTTCGCCATCGATCCATCCGGAAAATTGCTGCTCGCCGCAAGCCAGATGCCGCTCCTGGTTCGCGATGGCGATACTGTCACCAACGTCGCCGCCGGGCTTTCCCTCTACCGCATCGAAGAGGACGGCAAGCTTACTTTCCTGCGCAAACAGGACATGGACACCAGCAAAGGCACCCAATTCTGGTGCGGCTTTCTGAGTATGGTTTAACGCACCAGTTTCTTCAGCACCGGTGTCAACGGTTTGCGCGCCTTTTCATACCCGTCCCAGGCTTTTGATTTCGCCATCAGCCCCGGCACGCTGCGCACCGTGAAATCGTGTGGGTCCAATCCCTTCTTCACCTGCGCCCATGTCAGCGGCATGGAAACCGTGGCGCCATCCCGCGCCCGGGGTGACAACGGCGCCACCGCCGTGGCCATGCGATCATTGCGCAGATAGTCGAGAAAGATTTTCCCCCGCCGTTTTTCCTTCGACATGTTGACCAGATATTTGTCCGGACTATCCGCTGCCATCGCGGCGCTTATCGCCTGCGCAATCGCCTTGGCTTCCTTCCAGCCCAAACCCTGCGCCGCGAACGGCGTCACCACATGCAGGCCCTTGCCGCCGGTGGTCTTGGCGAACGGAACAAGGCCCAGCTTCTCCAGCCGTTCTTTCAATTCTTTCGCCGCCGCCACCACATCGCCAAAATCCAGCTCCGGCGCCGGGTCCAGGTCGAACACAAAACGCTCCGGCACATCCGGCTCGCCCGGGGCGCTGTTCCACGGGTGAATCTCCAGTCCCCCCGCCTGCGCCACCGCCCCCAGCGCCGCCACACTGTTCATCACCAAATACGGCTTGCGGTCGCCCGATACTTTTATCTCTTCCAGCAAATTCGATTGCCCCGCCATGGCATGGCGCTGAAAAAACCGCTGCCCCCCAATGCCGTCCGGCGCCCGCACCATTGAACAGGGCCGCCCCTCGATATGCGGCAGCATCCATTCGCCAATGCTTTCGTAATAGCGCGCCAGTTCCAGCTTGGTGACCGGCTTCTTATCGCCCGCGTCCGGCCACAGTGCCTTGTCGGGATGCGAGATGGGAATATTCATGACCACCGCATTGCCCGCGCTTTTCTTTGTTTTGGGCTCGGCCAGCTTTGTGGCTTTCTTCGGCATCTCGGTCACCACTTCGCGCGCCGGCTTGTCGGCGCGCAATCCCTTGAACGCCGCCTGGCGCACCATGCCGTCGCCGGTCCAGCCGGCAAATTCAATTTCCGCCACCAGCTCCGGCTTCAGCCAGCTCACACCGGCCTCACGCCTGGGCGCGCCCTTGCCGGTAAAGGGGCTTTCCTTTGCCCCATTCTCTTTCAGGTGCGGCAGCAACTGTTTGACCTTGTCGGCGGAATATCCCGTCCCCACCCGGCCCACATAAATCAGATGCCCGCCGCGATGCACCCCAACCAGCAACGAGCGGAATTTCCCGGCGGTCGTGCTCCAGCCCCCGATCACCACTTCATGCCCGGCCCGGCATTTGGATTTGGTCCAGTCATCGCCCCGTCCGCTGCGATAGGGCGCATCGCCGCGCTTGGAAACAATCCCCTCCAATGACATGCGGCAGGCCGATTTCAGCACCGCTTCGCCGCCGCTGGCAAAATGCTCGACATAGCGAAGGCTGTCGCCTGCGCCTTTCAACAGCTTTTCCAGCCGCGCTTTGCGCGCCGTCAGGGGCAGGGGGCGTAAATCTTCACGCCCCACAAACAACAGATCGAAAGCGAAAAACACCAGCCCGTCGGTCTTTCCTTCCGACAGCGCCGCCTGCAGCTCGGCAAAATCCGGCGCGCCGTTATGATCCAGCGCCACGATCTCCCCATCCACAATACAGTCATCCAGTTTCGCGCCTGCCTTGGCGATGGCGGCAAACTTTCCCGTCCAGTCCAGCCCTTTGCGGGTGCGCAACACCGCTTTGCCATCCTGCACCCGCAGCTGCATGCGATAACCGTCGAATTTCACTTCATGCAGCCAGCCCGCGCCGGAAGACGGCTGCTCCACCAGCCGGCACAATTGCGGCTCGATAAAGTTTGGCAAACCCGAAACGTTTTTTCCGGCCTTCACGGGTGCAGGCTCCGGCTCCTCATCCTGCTCTTTCTTGTTGGAATGCCACACCGCATCCGCCTTGAAACTTTTGGTCCGCATAAAGGGTTTGGGCGTCTTGCCGCTGCCGCCTGCGATCTGTTTCATCGCCCGGCCGGATGCCACCGAGTGATCCTTGCTCAGGATTTTTTCGCCATCGCCATCCTTGGCGTACTGGTCGTGATGTTTGATCAGCAGCCAGTTGTTGTGCTTGCCCTTGCCATATTTATCGCCGCGCATGCGCACCAGCACCCAGCCGCCTTTCAGCTTTTCGCCCGCCAGTACGAATTTCAGGTCGCCCTTGGCCAGCATCTTGTCGGCATCGCCATCCGGCTTCCAGAAACCGCGGTCCCACAACATCACCGTGCCGCCGCCATACTGGCCTTTGGGAATGGTGCCTTCGAAATCGCCATAATCCAGCGGATGGTCTTCCACCTCCACCGCCAGCCGTTTTTCGGCCGGATCCAGCGATGGCCCGCGCGTCACCGCCCAGGACAGAAATGTTCCCTTCCATTCCAGCCGGAAATCATAATGAAGCCTGGTGGCTTCATGCTTCTGGATCACAAAGCGCAGCGCCTCGCCGGCGGCGACTTTTTCCTTGCCGCTGGGCTCGGCGGTCTTGCTGAAATCGCGCATCGCCCGGTACTTGGAAAGCGCGGTTTTGGTGGTTTTTCTGGCCATACGAAACGGAAGTTCCGCAGTGGCGTTTCCGTTCCGCATCTTTGTGGAAAACCCCATGGCCAGCCGTAAAAAAACCAGGGCAAAGCCCAAAACCAAGGCTACGCGCGCGCCCGCTCACCGCCCCGCCAACTCCAATGAACCGCGCCTCTCCGCCCGGCCCATCTGGCAGGGGCAACTGCGCCTCTCGCTGGTTTCCTGTCCGGTCGCGCTTTATGGCGCCACCAGCCGCGCCTCCGATATCTCGTTCCATCTGCTCAATCCGCAAACCAACAACCGCATCCGCATGATCCCCACGGACCCGGATACCGGCCCGGTGGAGCGCGCCGACCTGGTCAAGGGCTATGAGATTTCCAAGAACCATTATGTCGTGCTCTCCAGTGATGAGCTTGACGCCGTGAAGCTGGAAACCACCCACACCATCGAGATCGAGCGCTTTGTCGATGAAAAGGAAATCGACCGGCTTTACTGGAACGATCCCTATTATCTTCTGCCCAACGAAAAATCCGGCGCCGAAGCCTATATCGTGATCCGCGAGGCGCTCAGCGAAGCCGGCCGCATCGCGCTGGGCCGCGTCGTCATGCACACCCGCGAACGCCTGGTGGCGCTGGAGCCGCGCGACAAGGGCATTCTGGTTTACACCCTGCGCATGGCCGATGAAGTGGTGCCGCCCAAGGACGCCTTCGCCGATATTTCCGACGCCAAGCCCGACAAGCGCATGATCGAAATCGCCCGCAAGATTATCGAACAGCAGGAAGGCAATTTCGAGCCGGACAAATTCCACGACCGTTATGAAACCGCGCTGCGCGAACTGATCCGCCGCAAGGAAAAAGGCGAGAAGCTGGTCACCGCCGAACCGGTGGAAGATGACAACGTCATCGACCTGATGGAGGCCCTGAAGAAAAGCCTCACAAAGACCGGCGGCACCGGCCCCAAACGCAAGGCCGGCTAAGGCGTCCCGCACCGAATTCCCGGTTACGCCCCGGGCCAAAATCGGCTATACACGCGCCCAACAAGCCGGGAGGGCGCCATGAACAAAAAAATCCTTATCGCTTCGCTTCTTGCCGCCGCCAGCCTGGGGCTCTCCCCGGACGCGCAGGCGCAGCGCAATCCGCCGTCGGTCGCCTGGGCGCCGCAGCCCATCAAGCTGGCGCCGTTCAAGGCCCCCAACAAGCTGCAGTACAAACTCTCCGACATTCTGGCCGGCCACAAGAACCAGAAAAGCTGGGCCCAGACCGTGGTGCTGACCCGCGACTATTATGGCCGCTACATCCAGATGGCGCCGGGCGAAAAAACCAAGGCGCAATTCTTCGCTGATGACCGCGTCTTCTGGGTGGTGGAATCCGGCGCGATCCGTTTCACGATTGAGGGGCAGGAGCCTTTCGTCGCCACCAAGGGCTTTCTGGTGCAGGTGCCTTACCGCGTGCCTTACAGCATGGAAACGGTGGGCGATGCGCCCTCGCTGCGCTTCGAAGTGGGCCCGTCTTATGAATCGCCCTCTTATCCCATCACCGAAACGCCCACGCCGATCCCGGGCATCAAATATGTCCAGTCCAATTACACCGGCAAAGGCAAATACGACGCCGACAA
>CAIXUE010000322.1 GCA_903922545.1 uncultured Alphaproteobacteria bacterium
ACATCGCCCTTGGGAACCGGCGTTTCGACGATCGGCCAGACCGGCTCGCCAGTCTCGCGATTGAGCACATAGAGAAAACATTGCTTGGAAGGCTGAGCGAGCGCCTTGACGATTTTGCCATTCACCGGGATGTCGCAAAGAATCGAGGCGCAGGGAATGTCCATGTCCCACAGGCCGTGATGAACGAACTGGTAATGCCATTTGCGCTTGCCGGTTTCGACATCCACCGCCACCATGCTTTCGCCGAACAGGGCGTTGCCGGCGCGATATTCGCCGTTGTAGTCGCCGGTGGGCAGTTCGACCGGCAGGTAAACCAGGCCCAGATCGGCGTCAGCCGAAATCTGTCCCCACACGCCGGTATTGCCTGTGGCTTCCGCCTGGCCGGGCTTGATCCAGGTGTCGTAGCCGAATTCGCCCTTGCGCGGGATGGTATGGAAAATCCATTTGCGCTTGCCGGTGCGCACATCGAAGCCGCGCGCATAACCCTTGACGTTGTGAACAGTGCGCGGAGCGCCGCCCGATAGATGCGCCGCGCCGACCACCACCGTGTTCTTGATCACCAGCGGGGTGGAATGCAGGCCCACTTCGCCCGTCACCAGATCGATATGCTGATCATCATCCAGCTTCAGATCGACCACGCCATTGGTGCCGAAGCTCTTGATCGGAATGCCGGTATGGGCGTCGAGCGCGATCAGCCGATAACCGGGCGTAACGTAAAGGATGCGTTCTTCCTTGCCGTCGGTCCAATAGGACACGCCATGGCCGGAATATTGGCGCGGCGCGGCGCCGCCGCGGGCGCCTTCATTCTCGCTGTGCATCCAGATCATTTCGCCATTGGCGGCGTCCAGACAGACCACGTCGCGGCGCGAACCGGCCACGTTGTAAAGCTTGCCTTTCACCACCAGCGGGGTGGCTTCGTACTGGTATTCCGGGCGCGGGCCCAGCATGTCCGGCTTGAAGCGCCAGGCGATTTCCAGGTCGTTGAAATTGGATGCGTTGATCTGGTCCAACGGCGCATAGCGCGTGCTGGCGGCGTTGCCGGCATAATGGGTCCAGTTGGTGTCGGAAGCGGCGGACGCGGGCTGCGCGCTCGCCGCTGTTTTTGCGAGCAGCGCGCTCACAAACGGTAAGGACAAAACAAACCGGCGGGACAAATCGCGCATAATAAACCAACCCCTTTAGCTGTTTCCTGAAACCCTGTTATGCCCGCTGCATCTCCGATGCCTGTACCCGGCATTTGCGGTTCGATGTGCAACGGAAGATACACTTGCGAAAAATGAAACCGGCGCCTGGCCGTGCCGTGTTGCGCTTCGGTCTCACTCTTTCAATGCGGCAATGTTACAAACATCCCTTTGCGGCGCAAGGCCCCAAAGAACGGCGCCGCGTCGCGGGCTCATTTCGCGAATGCAAAAGAATTTTGCCGCTGCCCGATTGCGGCGCGCGAGAATGAACAACTGGCAATCTTTCAGAAAATTGCGTTGCGGTGCGGCGTGGCGAAGCCTGTTTTTTCAGCCTTTTACGCGATGGGAGGCACACTGAAACTTTGCGCGGGCATCCCGCGCCGCGCGGTTTCCACCATCGTCTCATAGGCGCGCTCAATGTGGCGGGCAAAGCGGCCGGTATCGAACAGGGGCGTGGTGAGCCGGTTGGCCGCCAACTTCTGGCGGATGGCGGAAAGCTTTTGCGGGTCAGCCGCCAGCACAAGCGCCAGTTCCACAAACGCGTCCATATCGGCGGCCACCAGTTCCGGCAACCCGATGGCGCCCAGCAAGCTGGCGGCGACGCGGCCCGCAAAAGCATTGCCGCGGCAGGTCAGAAGCGGAAGTCCGGCCCACAAGGCGTCACTGGCGGTGGTGTGGGCATTATAAGGAACGCCATCCAGGAACAGATCGGCCAGCGTCATGCGGGCCAGATGATCGGCCGGCGCCGCCGCCGGCGCGAACACCAGCCGCTCCGCCGCAACGCCATGGCGCGCCGCCGCTTCTTTGAGATGGCCCGGAAATTCGCGGTTGCTTTCCAGCAGCCACAACACGCTGCCTTCGGTGCGGCGCAGGATATCCATCCACACCGCGAACATCGCCGGCGTCAGTTTGTAGATATTGTTGAAATTGCAGAACACAAATCCGTTTTCGGGCAAGCCATTCTCGGCACGGCCAGGAAGCGTTTGCGCGATCGGCCGGGCCCGGTCGTTGACCTGGTACGTATCCGGCAGCCAGACCACCTGTTCGTTATAAAATTGGAGCTCCTGCGCGGGAATGACGGTCTGGTCGGCAAGGATATAATCCATATAGGGCGCGCCCAAAGTGGCGGGAAAGCCCAGATAATTCACCTGAACAGGTGCGGGCCGATGGGCAAAAATTCCCATCCGTTCCGTACCGAAATAACCGTTGAGATTGACCAGGATATCGATGCCCATGGCGGCAATTTTTTCCGCCGCGTTTTTATCCGTCAACCGCGATACGTCGATGAATTTTCCGAATGCCGTTTCCATGCGGCGGCGCAGCAGGCTGGCATCATCCCAGCCGGTATCGAAGGCGAAAAGTTCGAACCGGTCTTTGTCATGCGCCTCATAAAGCCCCGCCGCCAGGAACGATGTTGCCTGTTCGCGGAACGCGTCGCACACATAACCCACGCGAATTTTGGACGAATTGTTTTGACCGCGCGTGACCTGGGCGGCCGGCGGATAACGGTGCGCGGCATACAGAACAGACGCGGTTTGCAGATCGCGGGGTTCATCGCAAACCGGCTGGAAGATAAACGGCCTTGCGATGTGCTTTCCTTCCCGAACGCCGGCGATAAGGGCGGCGATCTGCGCCTCAAGATCGCGCCAATCGGCCTGCTGCATCCGCAGATGCAGCAAATCGCCTTTCAGATAATCATAATGCGGATCGATCTGCGCCGCCCGTTCCAGGTCCCGCCGCGCCTGCGCAAAGCGGCGGAATTTGAGCCAGAGCAGATTGCCCCGATTGTAAAGCGCATCGACAAATCCCGGATCGATCGCAAGCGCCTTGTCATAACACTCCAGCGCTTCTTCAAGCCGGCCCAGATGCTGCAATATCGAAGCGCGGTTGTTCAAATCCGCGACATTGTTTGGCGCAATGGCAAGCGCCCAATCGTAACTTTGCAGCGCTTCGGGCAGATGACCCGTCTCGCGCAGCACATCGCCGCGGCTGGCGAAGGCGTCGGCGTGGTGCGGATCGATCGCCAGCACACTGGCATAGGCGGCCATCGCCTCACCCAGACGCTGCAAACCGCGCAGGGCATGGCCGCGATTATATAGAGACGGCACATGGCCGGCCTCCAGGCCCAGGGCTTTGTCGAATTCCTCCAGCGCCGGCCCGAAATTTTTCTGGTCCAGCATCACAACACCGCGGTTGCAAAGGAACTGGGGATTGGCCGGCTGGATCGCCAGCGCCTGGTCAAAACTGGCAAGCGCTTCAGAAGGCCGCTGCATATCGCGCAGGATATTGCCGCGATTGTTGAACGCTTCGCCATGCGCGGGGACAAGCGCCAGGGCCGCATCAACGCTTTGAAGCGCCGCATCCAGTCTTTTCAATTCGCGCAGGGCATTGGCGCGGTTGCTGAGGGTATCGGCGCTTTGCGGCGCCAGGGCCAGCGCCTTGTCGAAATTTTCCAGCGCCTGCGCGGGACGGCGCAGATACATCAGCACCGCGCCGCGATTGTTCAGGGCGGCGGCAAAACCGGGCGCGATTTCCAGCGCCTGATCGAACGCCGCCAGCGCCTCGGCATAGCGCCGCAATTCCTGCAGCGCCGTGCCGCGGTTATAAAGCGCCTGGACATTGAACGGCGTCAGCGACAGCACCTTGTCAAAACCTGCCAGCGCGCCGGCAAAATCCTTCATGTCCTGCAGGGTGCTGCCGCGATTGTTCAGCGCATCCACATAATCATGTTTGATCGCCAGCGCCCGGTCGTAACTGGTCAGCGCTTCGGCAAAGCGGCCCAATGCGCGCAAGGCGTTGCCGCGATTGTACCAGCCCGGTTCGAAATTCGGCTTGAGGCCCACCGCTTTGTCATAAGCGGCCAGCGCCTCGTCATACCGGGCCATGTCGCACAGAACATTGCCGCGATTGACCAGCGCCTCGACCAGGTTGCCGTCCACCACAAGGGCCTTGTCGAAACTGGCCAGGGCTTCCTCGTTACGCTGCAAGGCCTGCAGCGCGAGCCCCTGATAGATCAAGGCGCCCAGGGAAACCGGATCCGCCGCCAGCGCGATATCCAGCATCTGCAAGGCTTCGGCCATTTTTCCTTCCCGGAAACGGCCGATGCCCAGCATATAACTGGCCGTGAAATCGGCCGGATGCGCGGCCAATATACGCTGGCAAAGCGCCTCGGCTTCCTGCAGGCGGCCGAAGCGGTGAAGTTGAATGGCTTTTTCAGCCAGTTGCTGCTGATCCATGGCTGCTTGCCCGGCGTTGCATGCCCGATATCGCGGCTTGCCGCCTTCTGGTCAAGCAGGCGGCCCGGTGGCAGGATGGCGGCAAAGAACATGCGGGGGCGACATGAAGCGGCTGGCTTTCCTTTTGATGATTGCGGCGGCGCTGCCGTCCGGCGCGTTCGCGGCCGATATCACCGTTCTGACTTCCGCCGTCACCTCGCCGGTGCTCAAAATCCTGGCGGCGAACTGGTCCGCGGCAAGCGGCAACACCGTCACATTCAAGGTCAGCAGTGTCGGCGGCACGGTCACCAATGTCGGCGCGGGGCCGGCCGATCTTATTCTGCTGCCGCCGGACGCCATGGCCCAGGTATCGGGCAAACTCAAAGCCGGCAGCCTGACCAGCCTTGTCTCGGCCAAATTCGGATTGGCGGTCAAAAAAGGCGGGCCACACCCCGATATCTCGACGATCGAAAAATTCGCCGCCGTGCTGAAGGCCTCCAGCGGCATTCAGTTCAACGATCCCAATTTCGGCAGCGCTTCGGGCGCCGCGGTGGCCCAGATGCTGAAACGGCCGGAATTTGCCGGCGTGATCGCCCGTCCCATGCGGGAAATTCCCGGCACCGCCGTCGCCAAAGGCGATGCCGAATTTGCCGGCGGCACCCTCAGCGAAGAATTGAGCGTGGATGGCGCCGAAGTTGCCGGGCCTTTTCCCGACAGCCTTGGCATGCATCTGGATTTTTCCGGCGCGGTGCTGGCCGATGCGCCCCAGCCTGATGCAGCGGCTTTGTTCCTGGCTTATATGAAGACACCTGCCGCCATGCCGGCGTGGCAGGCAAATGGTTTTGTCGCGCCCTAAAAGTTTTTCCCCGCCATGACAGACACCGCTTCGCGCCTGCCCGCTCCCGCTGTCCGCGGCCCCTTTGTGACCTGGGAAGACGTCTTCGCCGCCCAGGACCTGGACGGAATTGAACAATATGCCGATAGCCTCAAGCATCAGCCCGCCGGGCTGACCAGCCAAAAAGCGGGCGCAGCGGCCGGCTATGACCAGAATATCCGCGTCACCAAAGTCGCCTGGCTGGAGCGCAATGCCCAGACCAACGCATTTTACCGGCGCATGGAGGAACTGGTTCTCAATCTGAACCGGCAGTTTTTCCGCTTCGATCTGTCCGGTGTGGCGCCGATGCAATACGCGATTTACGAAGCCACGGAACAAGGCCATTTCGACTGGCACACCGATTACGGACGCGAAAAAGGCCATGAACAGCATGAGCCGCGCAAACTCTCGCTCAGCCTGCAGCTTTCCGATGGCGCGCAATATCAGGGCGGCGAATTGCAGGCCCAGATCCGCAGCAAGGTTGAAATCGCGCCGCGCGCCCGCGGCACGCTGATCGCTTTTCCCTCCTACGTTCTGCATCGCGTCACGCCAGTGACGGCGGGGGTTCGCAAATCCCTGGTGGTGTGGGCGCTGGGGCCGGAATACCGCTAAATCGCGGCCCTCACTTGCGCGGCCAGTCTCTGCTATATTCGCCGCTATGACCGGCCAGCCAGAATCGGGAAAAAGCTGCGGCACCTGCACGGTGTGCTGCATGGGCCTGAATATCGAAGAATTCAGCAAACCGGCCGGCACGCTGTGCCAGCACTGCACCGGCAATGGCTGCGGCATTTACGAAACGCGTTACAAAACCTGCCAGGGCTTTTTTTGCGGCTGGCTGGTCATAAAGCAGATGGCCGATACCTGGCGCCCCGATCGCAGCGGCGTGCTGATCCTGACCATGGAAGCGCATGAGGTGCCGGAAGAATACCGCGCCCAGACCAACGGCATGCAGCTCATCATCCTGGGCGGCGAAAAGGCGATCCAGCGTCCCGGCTTCGCCGAATATGTGATGACGTTGGTCTCGCGCAATGTCGCGGTGTATCTCTCGGCCGACAGCCCCAAGACCCTGATCAACGAATTCATGCACAAACTGGTGGCCGACAAGAACAAGGACGGCGTGATCCAGATGCTGCTGCATATTTATCGCCAGCATGTCGAACTGCGCCGCATGAACCATTGGGAGCCGCAGCTGCCCTGGGTGCATCTGCCCTGATCGGTTCCGCGGCGCGGTGGATTGTGGTACATCCCTCGCGCCCGCGTGAGAGGTACGACATGACCCTGCACAGAAGAGAATTTCTCAGCTCCCTGGCTGCCGGCGCCGTGGCCCTACCCACGCTTTTAAAATCTTCGCCGCTCCTGGCCGCGCCCGATTCCGCCATCCGCTATGGCGTCAGCGGCCAGATGTGGCTGGGCAGCGGCGGCTACAGCAATATCGAGGAAGGCGTAAAAGAAACCGCCCGCATGGGGCTGGATGGGATCGAGCCTTTCCGCAACCACATCATCAAATATCTGGGCGATCCCATGGCGTTCAAGCGCCAGCTGGATGCGGCCGGCATCGCCATGGTCAGCTGCTCGGATGGCGGCGCCGGCATGTCCACCAACTTCATCGATCCGGCAAAGGCGCCGCAGACCGTGGCCGATCATGCCGCTTTCGCAAAAGACTTTATCAGCCATTTCGGCTGCACCGCTTTCAAATTCAATCTGGGTTCGCGCCCGGCCGAAGGTGTCAGCGATGCCCAGCTCAAGACCCTGGCAGATACGCTGAACGATATCGGCCGCCAGACCATTCAGGTTGGCATCAAGGCCGCGCCGCATCCCCATCTGTGGGGGCCGATGGAGCGCGAGCATGAGGTCCGCTATGTGATGGACAATACCGATCCCAAATATGTCTGGTTCACGCCTGATACCGGGCACCTGACCTTGTGCGGCATGGACCCGATGAAGATCATGACCGACTATTATTCGCGCATCGCTGAAGTCCATTACAAGGATTGCGACGCCAAATATCGCGGCAACAGCGCCAGCCCGACGCAGGAAGAACACCGCAAATCCAGCCTCTATCTCAATCTGGGCGCAGGCGGCGTGGATTTTCCCGCCATTCACAAAATGCTTCTGGCGCGCGGCTACAAGGGCTGGATTTCGCTGGACCTGGATGCACCCCGGGCGGGCGACGGCACCGGCAGCATCGAAGACAATATCCGCGTCAACAAGGATTATCTGGTCAATGTGCTGGGCGTGAAAACATTGGCGCCGTCACACCCTGGTCAGTCGGCCTGCGAGATTCAATGCGAAAAGCCGCCAGCCTGATCCTGGCTCACCCGCCCACGAAGTAACGCACCGTCAGATAAAGAATGGACGGGCAGACCAGGCAGCCAAAGCCGGTGTGAAAGGTGGCGACCAGCGCGCCATAAGGCACCAGCTTGGGATCGGTCGCCGCCAGGCCGCCGCTGACGCCGCTGACCGTTCCCATCAAACCGCCATACGCCATCGCCGAACGCGGATTGTCGAGACCGATATATTTGGCGGCAAGCGGCGTGCCCACCATCACCAGAATGGCCTTGAACACGCCGGTCGCGATGGCCAGCGCCAGCAGTGTGGAGGAAGCGCCGATCGCCGTTCCCGTCACGCCGCCCACAATATAAGTGACGGCGCCGGCGCCAATGGTGGTCAGGCTGACCGCATCGGTAAAGCCATAGGCCCGCGCCACCGCGACACCCACGGCGAAAGGAATAAAGGTGCCCAGCGCGATGGACACCGCGCCCAGCAGGCCCGCGCGTTTGGCCTGCGCGACATTGACCTCAAACGCCGTGCCGACAATGGCGAAATCGCGAAACAGATTGCCGCCCATCAAGCCCACACCGGCAAACATGGGAAGATCGGCAAGACCGTTCTGCTTGTGCGCGATCCGCCCGCCGATATAGGCCAGGATCAGACCCACCACGATGGCAATGGCCGAACCGTGAATGCGGCCTTTGGTGAGATATTTGGAAACCAGATGCGAGAAATACATCACCACGCCAACCAGCGCGAAAGCGGTGACAAGACCCTCGGCTTTGAAGAGGCCAGACAGATAGCTCATGACGCCCTCCGCGAGGCCGGCGGTTCAGTCGGCAAGGGCCCCGACGGGCCGCCCAGCGCGGCATCTTCGATATAAGGCTCGGGCGCCGCGCCGCCGTCTTTTCCTTTGCCGATGCGGCTGATGATTCCAACCATGGCGGCGGAACAGAAGACCGAAGCCGCGCCGGCCACCAGCACCATGGGGCCGCTTTTCACCGCAGCCAGCACATTCTGCTGCGCGGCCATGGCCACGATGATCGGGATGTACATGGTGGCCCAGAATTCCACGCCCAGCTTGATGCCCGGCGTCAGCGCACCGCGATTTTCAAGCCAGACACGGCTGGCGACCAGGAAAATCATGGCAAAGCCCACGCCGCCGACATTGGCCTGCACATGCAGAAGCTGACCCAGCATGTCGCCGATCGCCACGCCCAGAAGCGTGGCCACGGCCATGATTGCAGTGCCGTAAATTGTCAAGCTGCCCCCTGATGTTATTCGTACAGAGTTTTGAATTTTTCTCTCAGCAGATTTTTCTGAACCTTGCCCATGGTGTTGCGCGGCAATTCGTCCACGAACAAAACCCGTTTTGGCATTTTAAACCGGGCCAGGCTACCTTCCAGCCGCGATAAAATATCTTTTTCGGCAAGGCCCGTGCTGATCACCACCGCGGTGACGCCTTCGCCGAAATCGCCATGCGGCAACCCGATCACGGCGCTTTCCTGCACGCCGGCAATCGCATCGATCAGACTCTCAATTTCCTTGGGGTAAACATTATAGCCGCCGGTGATGACAAGATCCTTGCCGCGCCCAACGATATAAACATAACCATCCTCATCAATCCGCCCCAGATCGCCGGTGATGAAAAATCCGTCGCCGCGAAATTCCGCCTTGGTTTTTTCCGGCATGCCCCAATAGCCCAGAAACACATTGGGACCCCGCACTTCGATCGTGCCGATCTCGCCTTGCGCCAGCTCCGCACCTTTGTCATCGGCGATGCGCAGCTGCGTGCCCGGAAGCGGAAAGCCCACCGAACCGGGCACTCTGCGTCCATCGTAAGGGTTGGAGGTGTTCATGTTGGTTTCGCTCATGCCATAGCGTTCCAAAATGTGATGGCCCGTGCGGGCGAACCATTGGGCATGGGTGTCGGCCAGCAGCGGCGCTGAACCGGAAACAAATAGCCGGATATGTTTTGTCGCTTCCTGCGTCAGCCGGGCATCTTTCAGCAGCCTGACATAGAAAGTGGGAACGCCCATCATGCTGGTGGCATGCGGAAGCTCACGGAAAATCTCGTCCACGTCGAATTTGGGCAGGAAGATCATGCAGGCGCCCGCCACCAGGCAGACATTGGTGGCCACAAACAGTCCGTGAATATGAAAGACCGGCAGGGCGTGGATCAGCACATCGCGGCTGGTGAATTGCCAAAGATCCTTCAGCACAAAAGCATTCGACACCAGATTGCCATGGCTGAGCATGGCGCCCTTGGAGCGCCCGGTGGTGCCTGAGGTATAAAGAATCGCCGCCAGATCATTGACCTTCACCGGCACATTGGAAAAATCCGCACTCTGGCGCGCCGCCTCTTCCACCAGCGTTCCGCCAAGCCCGTCATCCGCCAGGGTCAAAATCGTCATGCTGGAATTGAGCGCGGCAATGACGTCACGGCTTTTGGGCGCGCAGACAAAAAGCCGGGGCTGCGCATCCTTGATGAAATAATCCAGCTCGGGCGCGGTATAGCCGGTGTTCAGCGGCAGATAGACGGCGCCGGCGCGCAGGCACGCCAGATACAGGAAAATCGCCTCGGGACTTTTTTCCACCTGCACAGCGACGCGGTCGCCCGGTTTGACACCATGGGCCAGCAGCACATGGGCAAAACGCCCCGCCTGATCAAATGTCTCGCCATAGCTGATGGCGCTACGGCCCGGCGGCTTCAGGAAGATATTGTTGCGGTGCGGCGCGGCGAAATGCGCAAAAAGATCCATGGGTCGTGTTGCCCGAAAAGGTGATCGCGATTAGCTTTGACAGACTTATTTCATATTCCCGCCCGCCACAATCCAAACAGGAATCCCCATGCGCGCTCACGGCTTTTGCGGATTCATCGCCCTTCTGGCCCTTTGTTCTTCCGCCCATGCGGCGGTGACAAAATTCGACATCGTCTCGCGCCAGGCAGCGGCGCTGGATGGCAAATCCTTCGGCGCAGGCGGCACGGTGACGCGCATTCTGGCCCGCGCGACGTTTGCACTAAAGCCTTCCGATCCGCGCGATGCAGTGGTGGCCGATATCGCGTCGGGCCCGCGCAACGCGGCCGGCCTGGTCGAAGCCACCACCGATGTGATGATCCTGCGCCCGCAGCATCCCAATGGCGTGATGATCCTGGAATTGCCCAATCGCGGCGGCGCACTGATCCTGAATTTCGCCAATGACAGCCAGGACACAGCCACACCCGCCGGCCCGGGCCCGCGCGGCTTCGGCCTGGAAAAAGCCGGCGACGCCGGCAACGGCTTTCTGTTCGATCATGGCTTCACCCTGGTGGAGGTGGGCTGGCAGGGCGATGTGCGGCCCGGCAGCGGCGTTGGCCTGCAAGCCCCCATCGCCGCCGGCATCACCGGTCCATCGCGCGATCAATGGACTTTTAACGACACCGATCACGTCAAGCGCGTGACGTTGTCTTATCCCGCAGCCCAGCCTTTCAAGGCAAAGCTGACAGAACATATTGTGCCTGATGCACCGGCCACCATGCCGGCGGGGCTCAGCTTCAAATTCATTGACGCCTCCACGATTGAGATCACCCGCGCGGCCGATGCCAAAGTTGGCGAAGTGTATGACTTCAATTACACGGCGCGCGATCCGGCCTTGATGGGCATGGGCTTTGCCGCCTTGCGCGATGTCGGCTCTTTCCTGCGCTATGACACCAGCAGCGCCAATCCCATCGCGGCGGACGGCAAGTCCGGCATCACCCACGCCATCGCCACCGGCGTATCGCAATCGGGCCGCGCTTTGCGCGACATGCTGTATTTCGGCTTCAACCAGGATGAACAGAGCCGGCGGGTTTTCGACGGCATGCTGCCGCTTATTCCCGGCGCGCGGCGCAGCTTCACCAATGCCCGTTTCGCCCAGCCGGGGCGCAATCCCGGCCCGTTGCTGGACCGGCTTTATCCGGTGGATCAGTTTCCCTTCACGTACAGCACCCAAACAGACTCCTTCACCGGCAAGCGTGACGGCGTGCTGGCCCGCTGCACCGCCAGCAACACCTGCCCCCGTATCATCGAAATGGATTCGGAATTTGAATTCTGGGGCTCGCATGCCGCGCTGAATGTCGCCGACGCCAAGGGCAACGCCATTCCCGTGCCGCAGAATGTGCGTTTCTTCCTGATCACCGGCGCCCAGCATGGCAGTTCCGGCGACGGCATTTCCCGCCCCAGCGCGATGTGCGCCCTGCCTTCTTCGCCGGTGCGCAGCACGCCCTTGGTGCGCGCTTTGATCCTGGATCTGGATGCCTGGGTGCGAAATGACACAACGCCGCCCGACAGCCGCTATCCCAGCGTTACCGATCACACATTGGTCGCGGCCAAGGATGCCTATCCGCCGATTCCGCCGCTGCCTTTCAAGGGGCAATACACCAAAGCCAATTGGGTGGAGCAGACGCCGGACGGTCCGGTGGTGCGCGGCGAATATCCCTTGCTGGTGCCCAAGGCCGGGGCTGACGGAAACGGCATCGCCGGTGTGCGCCTGCCCATCGTGTCGGTGCCGCGTGCGACATATGTCGGCTGGGATCCGGAAGTGAATTCGTCGTCGCCCGAAGGGCTCTGCACCCAGGCGGGCGGCACACTTCCTTTCGCCGCAACCAAGGCCCAGCGCGAGGCGGCGCATGATCCGCGCCCCTCGACACAAGAGCTTTATCCCACGGCGGATATATATGTGAGCAAGGTACGCGCGGCGGCGGACCAGCTTGTGGCGGCCCGCCTGATGCTGCAAGAGGATGCTGACGCGGCGGTCAAGGCCGCGGGCGAAGGCAAGCTGGCCAAACTTCCGGCCGGCGTCAGCAACTGAAGATTGATCAACAGAAAGCAGATATTATGAAACACGCATTGTCATTGGCCGTGATGCTTGGCCTTGCTTTGGGAACCGCCAACGCCGCACTGGCGCAGGCAAAAGGCGACGTCTCGCTGATCGCACCGGGCGGCGACAAGGCCGCGATTGAAGCCATGATCCCCGGCTTTGAAGCCAAGAACCCCGGCATCAAGGTGAAAGCCACATTCGGTTCGGGCCTGGGCACCAAGAAGCAGGTCGCCGATGGCGATGCCTTTGACGTCTTCATCGTGCAGCCGCCTTATCCGGCGGTGCTGGCGTCGGGCAATGTCGATACCAAAACCCACAAGACCCTGGCCAGTGTCGCGGTGGGCGTGGTGGTGAAAGAGGGTTCGCCCAAGCCCGACATTTCCACCGGTGACGCGGTGAAGAAATTGCTGCTGTCGGCAAAGTCGGTGACCTATCCCGATCCCAAGGGCGGCGCTACGGCCGGCGTCAGCTTTGAAAAGACTCTCGACCAGCTCGGCATCACCGATCAGGTCAAAGCCAAGATCAAGCGCGCCAATGGCGGCGACGGCGCCATGCAAATGGTGGCCAAGGGCGACGTCGAAGTCGGCCTGACATTCCTCAGCGAAATGGAAACCCCCGGCATTGAAGTGCTGGGCCCGCTGCCCCGCTCCATCTCCACCCCCACGGTGCTGGATGGCTTTGTCTCGGCCCATGCCGTCAATCCACCCGCGGCCAAGCTGCTGCTGGATTATCTGGCCTCGGCTGATGCGGCGAAAATCTACAAAAAATACCGCATGCAGCCGGGTGGCTGATGCCCCACTGATTACCGCCCGCCGGCAGAAATTCCGGCGGGCAGTTTCAGCAATTGCCCAGGCGCCAACGCGCGGGGCGTAAAGCGCGCTTCCAGAACCGCGCCGTGGAAATAATCCACTTTATTCATGCGTGTGCCGATTGAGGCGCGGCCCGGCCCTTGCGGCGTGAAGGCCAGCGCCACTTCGCCTTCCAGAACACCATTCACATAAGAGCGATAGGTTTTACCGTCATAGGTTTGCGCCACGGCATACCAGCGGCCCAGCGGATGCAGCTTCTCTTTGAAGCTCAGCGCCTGATCATACGTGTCGCCATGGGTGAAGGCGTCGAGATACCATTGATTGCCCTCTACCCGGATTTCAAACGTAAAGCGGGCATTGGGATCCTTGGTGCCGCCCGGCAGTGCCGCCAACCCAGTCTTGGGATCGATCGCCGCCAGATGAAACCAGCGCTGCTGCTCCGGCCCGCCGTCGGGACGGAAAATTGCTTCAAAGCTGAAGCGTGTGAAACCGGCCAGCGGATGATTTTCGACCCAGATGCCGTCAGGCGCGCCATGAAACAGAACCGCCTTGCCCGCTTTGGTCTCAATCAGTTGCGGATTGCCTTCCACCGTTGTTTTGAAGCCGCCGATATTTTCCAGCCGGTTGAAACGCCAGAGCGTCTGGCGCGGCACGTCTTTCGCCAACGCGCCCATGGCGACAAGACAAAACCCCAACAAAAACTTGCTAAAATATTTCATGCGGGCCTCACGGCGCTTTAACAAACAGGATCGAGCCGGGCTGGCCCATCTTCAATTCCTGGCCCGTGGGCGTCAGGCTGCCGGTGCCAGCGTCACGGCGAAAGATCACCACATCGTCGGAATTCTGGTTGGCGGCGAAGAGATAGCGCCCGCTGGGATCAATGGTGATGTTGCGCGGGCTTTTGCCCATCGACGCAATTCTGTCTTTTGCGCTGAGACCACCGGTTTTGGGATCGACCGCAAAATCCACAACACTGTCATCGCCACGGTTGGAGACATAAACAAAGCGGCCATCGCGGCTGATGGCGATTTCCGCCGTGCTGTTTTTGCCGGTGAAATTGTGCGGCAGGGTCGAGATCTGCTGGATCTCCCGCAAAGTCCCGCCATCCACCGCAAAGACACTGACTTTGGAATCCGTCTCATGGTTGACATAGAGAAACTGCCCGCCCGGCGACAGCGCCAGCCGCCGCGGCCCCGCGCCGGGGCTGGTCTTCACATAAGGCGGATTGAAAGGATGGAAGGACGGCTTATCGGCATTGAAGCGGTAGGTATAAATCCGGTCCAGCCCCAGTTCGGTGACAAAGGCATAGGCGCCGTCCTGGCTGAAAACCACGCCATGGGTATGGGCGCCATTGGTCTGTTTGGGGCTGAGCGCCGGCCCTGTGTGATGGTCGTGATAAAACGGCGCGCCCAATTTTCCGCCCGCCAGGATGGGCAGCGCGGTGAAGGCCGAATTGTTCTGTTCGACATTCCGGTTCTTGAACGTAAAGCTGTAATCGGTGACCACCACCGCCTTGCCGCCCGGCGCCACGATCACCTGATTGGGCAAGCCGCCGCCGGCCGGGGCCTTGTTCAGAAAGGTCAGCTTGCCGGTCTTGCCGTCAATGGCGAAGGCGCTGACCGTATCGCCGCCATTGGCCGCATCCGCCGTCTGCCAGTTGACGGCATAGAGATATTTTCCATCCGGCGTGGCGGTGACATAGGCGGGATTGACCGTGGCCGCGGCCAGGCCCAGCGGCGTCAGCGTGTCCTTGTCCGGCGAAAAGCGCCAGGCATAGATGCCTTGGGCGCTGGACGGCGCATCGGTATAGCTGCCGGCATACACGAAATAATCGTCAGCCGCGGCGGCGGGCATGGTCAGGGCGACCAGGATTGCAAGGATCAGCCGGTTCAATGCGTTTCTCCCCGGTCCATCAGACTGTGGAATTGCTTTTGCGTCAAACCATGCTGCGCCGCAAAAATCGCATAAGACACTCAGGCATTGCGCGAAAATCGGTTATCCTTCCTGCAACAGCGTTGGGGAGCCGGACGAATGCGCCATGTCACGCCTGTTTTTCTGCTTGCGTTGATGCTGCCGCTGGCTGTGGCCCATGCCCAGGCTGCCAAAAATATTTCGGGCATCAACGATCCCGGCCCTTCGGCAAGCGGGGAATGGGCGGTCTATCCGGGCAGTTACAACTCCCAGCGTCATTCGCCGCTGAAACAGGTGACCCCCGCCAACGCCCATTCGCTGCAGGTCAAATGGGTTTATCACGTCGCTGACTCCAAGGGGCTGGAGATGACCCCCGTGATGGCGGGCGGCATGATGTACATTGCCATGTACAACCGCGTGGACGCGATCGACCCGCGCACCGGCAATGTGATCTGGCGCTATCAGCGGCCGCCGGCTTCTGCCGCGGCTTATCGCGGCACCTCGGTCTATGACAACAAGGTTTTTGTCGCCACCACCGATGCGCATCTGGTTGCGCTGGATGCGCGATCGGGCGGCGTGGTGTGGGATGTGCCGGTCAATGGCGGGCGGCAATTGTCGGGCGCCGCACCCTTTGTCGCCAAGGGCAAAGTGATCGTCGGCACGCTGGATGCGCCGGACGGCTATATCCAGGCCTATGACGCCAAAACCGGAAAATATATCTGGACCTGGTACGCCATTCCCAAACTGGGCGAGCCGGAATCCAAAACATGGTCTGACAACCAGAAAGAAGGCGGCGGCGCCATCTGGATGAGCGGCTCGTTCGATCCGGAACAGAATGTCGTGATCTATGGCACCGGGCAGCCCAACCCGCCTTATTCCAACGAAGTGCGCGAAGGCGACAATCTCTACAGCGACACCATCGTCGCCCTCGACGTCGATACCGGCAAGATGAAATGGCATTTCCAGACCACGCCGCACGACCAGCATGATTGGGACGCGACCAGCGGTACTTTGGTATTGGTGGATACGATCTATCAGGGCCAGCCGCGCAAACTTTTGCTGCAGGCCAACCGCAACGGCTTCTTTTTTGTGCTGGACCGCACCAACGGCAAATTCCTGCGCGGCAATCCCATCATTGACGATATGAATTGGGCTTCCGGCCTGACGGCGGAAGGCCATCCGATCCTGATCGGCGATGGCGCCAAGCCTTCGATCAAGGGAACGCTAAGTTGCCCCACCACGGCGGGCGCCACCAACTGGCCTTCGACCACCTACAGCCCGGAAACAGGCTGGTTCTATTATCATTCCATCGAAGGCTGCGGCCTGAATTACCGTTCCAGCGTCACCCCAGGCGCGGGTACCAGCTATATCGAAAGCCCGGAAGAGCGGACCAAATGGGTCAGCCATATCCGCGCCATGGATCCGCTGACCGGCAAGCGGATGTGGGACGTGACCGAAGTACGCAACAATCACTATGGTCCGGGCCTGCTTTCCACCGCCAGCGGCCTTCTGTTCGCGCCGGGACAATTCGGCGATGTCGCCATGCTGGACGCCAAAACCGGCAAAAGCCTGTGGCACCTGAACACCGGCGATCTGATCACCGCCAGCCCGATCACTTACATGCTGGATGGAAAGCAATATTTCGCCATCGCCTCCAGCACCAATATCTTCGCCTTCGGATTGCCGGATTCAGGAGGCAAGCCATGAGATATCTGGTTCTTGCATTTTTGTTTGCCACGCCTGCCTTGGCGCAACCCGCCACCACACCCGCGCAACAGGGCGAAACGCTTTACGGCCAACACTGTACGGCTTGCCATGGCGCGGCCGGCGGCGCGGGTGAGCGCGCGCCGGCCATCGTGCTGGCCGATGCCACCACCCTGCGCGGCCAGCGCAGCGACGCCCAGCTGTTGGCCACGATCAGGAATGGCGTGCCCGGCACGGCCATGCCGGCCTGGGCCGGTCAATTGTCTGACGACGACATCAACAGGATCGGCGCTTACATCCATGCCTTGCGCGGCGTGGCGCTGGACAATCCCTCGTCTGGCGATGCGGGCCATGGCGAAGCGGTGTTCTGGGGCAAAGGCGATTGCGGCGCCTGTCATGCGATTTTGGGGCGCGGCAATTCTTCCGGCCCGGACCTCAGCAACATCGCGGCCCAGCGCAAGACCGGCGCAATTCAGGACGCCCTCACCAAAACCGAACATCGCGTCTTTGGCGATGGCGGGGTGGCTTTGGCGATGATCCCGCCGATGGATTATAACGCCGTGCATGTGGTGACGAAGAACGGCGCCACACTGGACGGCTTGATGCGCAACCAGGACGCAGAATCTGTGCAGTTCATCACTGCCGACGGCAAGTTGCATTCCCTGGACCGTTCTGACCTGCGCAGCATTGCCATCAAACCGGCAAGCACCATGCCCACCGATTACGACAAACGGCTGTCGCCCGATGAGTTCAAGGATCTGATGGCGTTCCTGACACGCCAGGGCGCCCGGCCGGCGCAATCGGCCAAAGCGGAATAAAGGAGATGTCTATGCGGCCCAAATTTTTGTTCCTGCTGGCGGCGGGTCTTGCAACACTTTCAGGCGGGGCTGAGGCCCAGGTCACTTTCAAATTCATTACCGCCGGGGACGCCGCCAAAATGCCGTTCGATCCGGCCCGCGCCAAGGAAGCCGGCAATGTCGCCAAGGGCGACGCCAACTTCAGCATGGCCCTGGCCAAGCGCACGGAATCCGGCCACACCGAAAAGCACATGAATTACGACGAGGAACTGGTGATGCAGGAAGGCGATGTCCTGCTCACCTATGGCGGCGATGGCGTCCATGCCCGGCAAACCCGGCCCGGCGAATGGCAGGCCGATTCCATTACCGGGGGCAAGACGGTCGAAATGCATCCCGGCGACATTGTGGTGATCCCCGCCAACACCTGGCATCTGGAAGTGCTGAAAAGCCCCCGCATGCGCTATGTGCTGATGCACAGCAGCCACAAGCAATAGCCGCCCGGCCCGGCTGGCGGCGGCGGGTGATCCCAGCTAGCATCCGGCAAAATTTTTTCCCGGGAGGAAACGTCTTATGAATCGCTTCAAGATTGCCGGCTTGCTGGCCGCCCCTCTGTTTGCTTTGGCCCTCATGGCGGGCGCCAATGCGCAGCCCTCATCCGAAGCGGGCGCCTTGCAGAAAGATGGCCTGCTCAACCGGCTGATCGAACAGACCGGCGTCTATCACCGCCCCGCGACCGCCAAGACGCCGGACTTTGTCGCCGATCCCACCTGGCCGCAACTGTTGCCGCACAATTGGCTGCTGGGTCAGATCGGCGGCATGTATGTCGACGGCCACGACAATGTCTGGGTCTATAACCGCCCGCGCACGCTGAACAATGATGAAGCCGGGCTTGAGCCCGCCATTCCAGGCAAGACCAATGACAAGGGCGAGCCGATCAACGGCCTGGGCTTTGTCCGCGCCAACGGCTTTGGCGGCGATTGCTGCATGTCGGCGCCTTCGGTTCTGGAATTCAACGCCGCCGGCAAATTGCTGCGCGCCTGGGGCGGCCCGTCCGATCCGGGTTGGCTGGCCAGCCATTGCAAAGCCGCTGATGGCTGCATCTGGCCCAACAGCGAACACGGCATCTATGTCGATAGCCACGACAATGTCTGGATCGCAGGCAACACCGCGGCGCCGCGTCCTGGCGCCGCCCGCGGCCGCACCAGCACGCCCTGGGCCACCAACGAAGAGGGCGGCGACGGCTTTGTCCTGAAGTTCGACGTCAACGGCAATTTCAAGATGCGCATTGGCGGCACGCCCAAGGGCCCCGACAGCAACAACAAGGACAGCGGCATCAACGGCACGCCCACGCTGTACCAGCCGGCCGACATGACGGTGGATCCCAAGACCAACCTGCTCTATGTCGCCGACGGTTATGGCAACCGCCGCGTTCTGATCGTCAATGCCGACACCGGCAAATATGTCGGCCACTTCGGCGCCTACGGAAACAATCCGGTCGATGACGCCGCGGCCGCCGCGCAGGGCCTGTGGGGCGATGATGCGCCCAAGGGCCATCTGAAGCCGGCTTTCTTCCGCAGCCCGGTGCATTGCGTGAAAATCGCCAATGACGGCAAAATCTATGTCTGCGACCGCGGCAATGACCGCATCCAGGTGTTTGACGGCAAGGACCCCAATCTGGGCAAGCCCTGCAGCAATCCCGATGGCGAAGTCGGCAAGTGCGGCTTCCTGGCCGAGCAGTTCATCAGCGGCAAGTCCTATACCCTGCCGCTGCTGCCGGGCACGGCGGTGTCGATGAACTTCTCACCCGATGCGGCGCAGAGCTGCCTGTATGTCGGCGACAACACCAACCAGACGGTTTACATCCTGAACCGTCAGAACCTGCAGGAGCTGGGCCGGGTCGGCCATGCCGGCCGCATGGTGGGCGACCTTAACTGGCTGCACCAGGTCACCATCGACAGCAAAGGCAATCTCTATACCGGCGAAGTGTCCGAGGGAAAACGCATCCAGAAATTCGTGCGCTATGGCGCGAATGCCTGCAGCGGCACCGGCTCGACGACGGTGGGCGGCCCGCTTCCATAAGGATAATTACCGGCGCGTTAGCCGTTAATTCCCGTCCTTACGGCAATGCAATGCCCGCATCTTCTGATGCGGGTATAGTCTGTCCCTCGTCTGCCCGAACGAGGCCCGCAATGCGCTTGGCATTATCCCTGGCTTTCCTGTTGCTGCCTTTGGCGGCAACAGGCCTTCAGGCGCAAATGATGACGCCCTCCGGCGCCTTGTCGGCGTCAGGCTTGGCCACCGTCTATTCGGCGCCCACCGTCAGCGATTTTCTGGGCGCCTGCCAGCGGGACCGGGCCGGCTGCATGGATGCGGTGGGCAACGTCATGATGCAGAAAATCCATTTCGACGGCAGCGATGGCATCTGCCTGACCTCGATGAATTATGGAACCCAGGTTCCGCAATGGCTGATCGCGCACCCAGGGCTGGCGCAGGCGGCGACGGCAGACGGGGTTTTTGCCGCCCTGAAAGCGCTTTATCCCTGTTGATCCGTGTTCGTGCACCCCATGCCGCGACCCGGAAAAAACCGCCCTATCCTCTGGCTGGCAACGTGCGGATTTGCCGCGCTGGCGGGCTGCCACCCCAGCCAGCAGCCCTCGCGCCTGTTTATTGATGATCTGTACAATGCCAATAATGCCAGGATCAGCTGCCTGGTCCGGGCGCAGATGCATGCCGGCCCGCCTTGCAGACCAGACCCGGAAGAAGAAGTTCAGGCCTTTCAGGACCAAATCGCCAATGCCATTGCCGCAATCCCAGCCTGTGACGGAATAGAAGTGGACCTGATGTCCGACAACCAGGATAACGCTCCGGCATGGACCTTAAAGCTGGATTTTTCGGATGCGCGCCCGGCGCAGAAATGGACTTTGAGCAGCCAATATCCTGATATCCATGAAGGCCGGGATGACGCACAAGGCATGGCGGCCAAGATCTGCGCCATCCTCAATTCCCGCACGTCTTTTATCGCAAAGTATTTTCCGTAAAGCCGCATCACAGGAAAAACGCACATGCCGAACCGCAGCAGCAACACGATCATCATGGCGGGAGCAATTCTGGCGGCGCTGGCCTTGCCGGTCTCATCCGCCTTTGCCGCCACCTATATCGGCATAGACGCCAATCGCTATTCCATCACCCTGAAACAGACCAGCTCCGAACTTTTCGCCCAGTCGGCCGGTGGCGTGGATCTGCATTTTGGCGACCGCTTCGGTATTTTTGCCGGTGAGGTTGGCTATGGCACCAGCACCTATTCCGGCACCGCCTTTACCGACAATCTGCACCTCACCCGCTTCACGGCGGACGGCATTCTTTATCTTCCGGTTTTCGGCGGCTTCAACCTGCTGGTCACTGGCGGCGGCGCCGACACAAATTTCGGCATCAGCAGCTATGCCAGAACCCAATATCTGGACGGCACCACCACCAAAACCAGCAACGCGGATGTGCCCATCCTGGGCGGCACGGAATTCGACTGGCGGGCCGGCGGCGGATTTTCTTTCGGGCTTGATGAATTCGAACTTCGGGTCCTCGCGCGCTATCAGCCGCTTTCCATGCAGGCCCAGGCGAAAAACGCGCTTTCGGTCGAACTTGGCCTGAATATGTATCTCTAGCGAATATGCATCATACTGGCGCGCCCTTCAGCGCCGCCATCAGCAGCACGTCTTCCCAGGCGCCGTTGATATAAGCGCCGCACCGCTGGCGGCCTTCCAGGCAAAAGCCAGCCGCCTCATAGGCGGCAATGGCCGGCCGGTTGGATGCCAGCACGGTCAGATGCACGCGATTAAGATTGAGATGACTGAAGGCATAGCCCAGCGCCAGCTTCAGGGCCTGCCGCCCCAACCCATGGCCGCGGTCCGCCGGCTGGCCAATGCGAACGCCGATCTCCGCGGAACGATGCACGGCATGGATTTTGGTGATACCGATAAAGCCGATGATCGCGGGCGCACACAGGCGGCGTATGGCGAACAGAACCTGGCTCTGGTTTTTGCCGAACTCGGCCAGCCAGATATTATAGGCCATATAATACAGCGGCCGGTACGGCGCGTCCAAATTCGCCGACTCCACGTCATTGAGCCACAGGAAAAGCGCGCCGGTGTCTTCGGGCAGCATCGGCCCGATCACAACCTTGTCGTCCTGCAGCGACACTGCTGTCAGCGGCGATACTTGCGCAATGTTGTGGGCCAGGCTCAAACCGCATCTCTCCCGTCACGCGCACAAAGTTTTGACCGCCACTTCTTTCCGGTTTGCTAACTGTGTTGTGGGTTGCGCCGTTGTAAGCGGCGGTATGGGCTCGCGTAATTCGCTGTCGCAATTTGTCGCCAGCGGGGCCGAAAGCCGTGAATTTGTTGCCGGCGGCGTAACATTATGGACAAGCGGACTAAGCGCCCAATGCAGCGGCAAGGCTGTCGGCGCTGCTGCTGGCGGTGGCATCGGCGCTGCTGCCACTGTCCAGTTCGGCGATGCTGGCGTTGGGATCGCTGCTGGCCGCTGTGCTGCCGGACGGATCGGAAGGCGGCTGCATGCCGCCGCCATGATGATGGCCGTGATGATGATGCGCGCCCTGGGTTGCCTGGCCGCTGGTGGAGGAATCGGAATCATCGCCCTGGGTGAGACCGAGCAGCGCCTGCAAGGTCTGGCTGGAAAGCGAGGCCGTGGTGCTGCCGCTCAAGCTGCCCGCGCTGGTGGCGGCAGTTGAAGATGAAGATGCTGACGTTTCCGACGCTTCGTCATCGAAACAATCGGCCGATACCGCCGAAGCGGCGCTGGCCTGCTGGGCCTGCTGGGACGAGGCGGCATAAGTCTGGCTCGGAACGGATGTGATGCTGGTCATGGGGCGTGCTCCTGCTTTTCCGCCAAAAGCGGTGCAGCGAATGTGCCCTTTTCATGTTGCCCGCGCCCACCCGGGGCAGCGCCAAAATCAATATGTGCAAAGGCTTAACGCGCCCGCCGCGATGCTCCTGCCGGAAAATTCTGCCCGGCAAAAACGCGTTTCCGGCGGGTGAGTTTTTCGCCATTCGGCGCAGCCAAGGACCCGGCATTTACAGGCGGCCGCCCCGCTTCGATTGTTCACATTAAAAGAACAGGGGGGAAGAGATGACGCATCGCCTGACGCGCCGCGGCGCAATCGCCGGCGCTGCCGCGCTCATCCCCGCTGCCGCATACGCGCAGGATGCGCCAAAGCCGCAACTGGGCACGCCGCGCACCGTCATCAGCGATCCGCCCCGGGATTTTTCACCCGGCGCCGCGCCGGTGATCGCGCCCGATCCGGATGTGCTTAAAGTCGATCCCAGTTTCGGCGGACTTCTGATCAGCCAGGAAGTCATTCACCGCATCGCCACCGGCTATCATCTCACCGAAGGCCCGGCCTGGAACAGCGAAGGCCAGTTCACCATTTTCAGCGACGTCAAGAACGATACGCTCTATCGCCATATCTGGGAGACAGGCGAAGTCACCGCCTATCGCAAGCCGTCTTTCAATTCCAACGGCAACAGCTTCGACTATCAGGGCCGCCAGCTCACCTGCCAGGATTTCTTC
>CAIXUE010000323.1 GCA_903922545.1 uncultured Alphaproteobacteria bacterium
ACCCATGTGCTGGTCACCGCCAGCCTGGAGGAAAAGGCGCCGCCTTTCCTGAAAGGCTCGGGCAAGGGTTGGGTGACGGCGGAATATGGCATGCTGCCCCGCTCCACCCATGACCGCATGCGGCGCGAAGCCGCCGCCGGCAAACAGTCGGGCCGCACCCAGGAAATTCAGCGCCTGGTCGGGCGTTCATTGCGCGCGGTTTGTGATCTCTCCGCCCTGGGCGAACGGCAGATCGTGATAGATTGCGATGTGCTGCAGGCCGATGGCGGCACGCGCACCGCGTCCATCACCGGCGCCTATGTCGCGCTGGCGCAATGCGTGAAGTTCATGGAAAAAACCGGACTGGTGAAAAGCCCGGTGCTGAAAGATCATGTGGCGGCGGTTTCCTGCGGCATCGTCAAGGGCGAGCCGCTGCTGGACCTGGATTATGACGAAGATTCCACCGCCGAGACTGACGCCAATTTTGTGCTGACCGGCGGCGGCGGGCTGGTGGAAATTCAGGGCACCGCCGAAGGCGCGCCTTTCAGCGAAGAGCAGTTGACCGCGCTGCTGCGTTTGGCGCGCAAGGGCATCGGCGAATTGGTCGAGTTGCAGAAAGAAGCCCTGCGGTGAGGTTGCCGCGCGGCAGCCTTCTGGTGGTGGCCAGCCACAATGAGGGCAAGGTGCGCGAGATCAAGGCGCTGCTGGGGCCGCATGGCATTGAGCCGGTGAGCGCCGCGTCGCTGAAATTGCCGGAGCCGGAAGAGACCGGCGCGACTTTCATCGCCAATGCCGAACTGAAGGCGCGGGCCGCCGCCGATGCCAGCCATCATCCGGCCCTGGCCGACGATTCCGGGCTTTGGGTGAATGCCTTGGGCGGCGATCCGGGAATTTATTCGGCGCGCTGGGCGGGGCCGACCAAGGATTTCCGCATCGCCATGGCGCGGATTGAAAAGGAATTGCGCGAGAAGGGGGCGACGGATTTTTCCGCCAAGTTTGTCTGCGCGCTTTCCATCGCGATGCCTCACGGCGAGATGAAAAGTTTTGAAGGCGAGGTGCATGGCAAGCTGAGTTTCCCGCCGCGCGGGGATCGCGGCTTTGGCTATGATCCGATTTTTATTCCGGGTGGCTGGGACCAGACATTCGCGGAGATTGATCCGCAGGTGAAAAACGACATGAGCCATCGGGCCAAGGCGTTCGCCAAGCTGCTGCATAGCGGCATACTGTCGGAGTCGATGTAGTTGGCATTCGGCATTTACGTCCATTGGCCTTTCTGCGCCGCCAAATGCCCCTATTGCGATTTCAATTCCCATGTTCGAAGCGCCATAGACGAAGATGGCTGGGTGGCGGCAATCGAAAAAGAACTGGACTGGGTTGCGCAGGCGCAAGGGCCGGAACGGCCGCTGGTGGAAACGATTTTCTTTGGCGGCGGCACGCCATCCCTGATGGCGGGAAAATCAGTCGGGCGCCTTCTGGAAAAGATTTCGCGCAACTGGCGCATGGTCAATGACATTGAGATCACTTTGGAAGCCAATCCGGCCAGCGCGGATGCGGCGCGTTTTGCCGATTACCGCGCGGCGGGCGTGAACCGGCTGTCGCTGGGCATGCAGGCCCTGAATGATGCGGATTTGAAGGCATTGGGGCGGCTGCACAATGCGGCTGAAGCCAAGGCGGCGCTGAAACTGGGGATGGCCAATTTTCCCCGTGTTTCCCTGGATCTGATTTATGCGCGGCCCGCGCAGACGGAACAGCAATGGCGCGCGGAATTGAAAGAAGCGCTGGGCTTTGGCACCGATCATCTATCGCTGTACCAGCTCACCATCGAGCCGGAGACGCCTTATGCGCTGCTGTATAAAAACGGCGCGCTGAAAATTCCCGATGAGGATCTGGCGGCGGGGCTTTATGAGGCGACCCAGGAAATGACGGAGGCGGCGGGCGTTCCGGCTTATGAGGTTTCCAATCATGCGCGGCCGGGATCGGAAAGCCGGCACAATCTGATTTACTGGCGCTATGGCGATTATGCCGGCGTGGGTCCCGGCGCGCATGGAAGGTTGATTCTGAACGGTGAGCGCATGGCCACGGCGGCGATCCGCCAGCCGGAACGCTGGCAGGACCAGGTGGCGAAAGACGGGCGCGGCTTCGCGGAATTTCACGCTGTGGCCGATTTTGAAGCAGCGCGTGAGCATCTTTTGATGAACCTTCGGCTGAGCGAAGGGCTTGATCTGGCTGTTTATGAAATGCGCTGGGGCGTCAGGCCCGCGGAAGAACGCGTGGCGGAATTGTCAGAGCAAGGTTTGCTGACGCTGGAAAATGATATTCTGCGCGCCACACCAGCCGGGCGTCTGGTGCTGAATGCGGTGATCGCGAAGCTGCTGAACTAGAAATTCAAAGTGTCATGGCCCGGGAATCCGGGCCATCCAGGTGACGCAGCCTCGCTTTTCAGGTTGGAGTATATTTCACCTGGATGGCCCACACTGCGGTGGGCCATGACAAGTTCAGCTTGCCGGCTGCTGAAAAGTTTTGGGCGCGGGGCTGGCGACATGAAAGCCGTCGGGCGCCACTTCCAGAACCGCAAGGCCATGCTCGGATGTGCCGTCGGCGTTGAAACGGAAGATGCCCGTGACGCCGGAAAATCCGTTGGGATCCATCAGCGCTGCTTGTGTAAAGCGGTGATAGGGCTGGCCGTTGGAAAGCAGCGCCACCAGCGCCATGGCGTCATAAGCCAGCGACGCAAGTTGGGGCGGATTGGCGCCGAAGGTATCGTGATAGCGGCTGGCGAAAGCCGCTTCGGCTTCGGGTTCGGGCGCGGCGAACCAGCCGCCCAAGAGCATGTCTTCATGGGCGATGGTGGGATCGTCCCAAAGACCGGTGCCCAGCAATTTGGTCTTGTCGCGGTCAAGGCCGGAAAAACCCAGGCTGGGCGCGATGGCGCGCAGGATGGCGCCGCCTTCGCCGACCATGATCGCATCGGCATTGGTTTTGGCGACGGTGGCCGAGGGCGTCATCACCGCGTTGGTGTTGGGCGTGAAATGCTCAACATCGATGCTGTTGCCGCCGGTGCTTTTCACGGCATCGGTGAAAGCCCCGGCGACGACATTGCCGTAATCGCTTTGCGGGACCAGGGCGGCGTAATTCTTGTGGCCCTGGGCGGCGGCATAACCCACCACGCGTTTGACTTCGTTTTGCGGCAGGTAGGAAAGAAGATAGGCGCCATCACCGGCCACGGTTTTTTCGGTCGAGAAGGCCAGCACCGGCACGCCGCG
Source organism: uncultured Alphaproteobacteria bacterium (assembly GCA_903922545.1). Next base: position 3,243 of record CAIXUE010000323.1, read on the forward strand.
ATCACGCGCCAAAGGCGCAACTGCCGTCACCGACGGACCGAACAGCGGACCGACAATCACTTCGGCGCCCTGTGTCAGCAGCCGTTTCGCGGCCGCGGCGGCATCGGCCGGCTGGGCGCCTTCATCGGCGATCATCAAAATGATGTTGGGATTTTTGGAATCATAAAGCGCCAGCTGCGCTGCCTTGGCCATGGCCGCGGCAAGCGCCCGGGCCGCCGGGGGGCCGCTGTTCAGGGGCAGGATCATGCCCACCCGCACGGGGGTGACGGCCTGGTTGATATTGGGCAGGCGCAGGAAGGCAGGGGAATCGCTGACAAAGGGATGGCCGGCCACGGGGGGCGGCGGCAGCAAGACCGGCGGCGGGGGCGGCGCTTCAACCGGCTTGGGCGCGACGCAGGCGGTGACTATGCCAGCGGCCAGCGCAATGGCACAAAGACGCCATGAAAAGGCCGGCGAAAACTTCAGGGGCATCCAGACAATCCGGGTTGGGTGATCGTGAGTCGGGGGGGAGTAAAGGGCAGGGCGGCAAGGCTAGGCAAGCCCCTGTTAGAGCGGAACTTCTGGGCGATTTGACGGCTGACGAATTGGACAGCGGGCTTTATCTGGTGGCCACCCCCATCGGCCATGCCAGCGATATCAGCCTTCGCGCCCTCAAAGTGCTGGCGGGGGCCGACCTGATTGCCGCCGAGGACACCCGCGTCAGCGCCAAGCTTTTGGCCATTCACGGAATCCAGAAATCGCTCACCCCCTATAACGACCACAACGCCGCGAATGTACGGCCGGGGCTGATCGCCAAATTGAAGGCGGGCGGGCGCATCGCCCTGATCAGCGACGCCGGTACGCCGCTGGTGTCCGATCCCGGGTTCAAACTGGTGCGCGCGGCGCTGGAAGAAGACGTGCCCGTGCATGCCGTGCCCGGCGCCAGCGCGGTGCTGACGGGGTTGATGCTGTCGGGCCTGCCGTCGGACCGGTTTCTGTTTGCCGGATTTTTATCCGCCAAGGATGGCGAGCGCAAAAGCGCGCTGGAAGAATTGAAGGGGCTGCGCGCCACGTTGATCTTTTTTGAATCGGCGCAGCGGCTGGCGGAAAGCCTGGCGGCGATGAAGGACGTGCTGGGCCAGCGCACCGCCGTGGTGGCGCGCGAAATGACCAAGCTGCATGAAGAAGTGCGGCGCGGCAGCCTGGACGAGCTGGCGGCTTATTATGCCGGCGTGAATGCACCCAAGGGCGAAGTCACATTGCTGGTGAGCCCGCCGCACAAGGCGGAAGCGGATTTCGGCAAGGTGGATGCGGCGCTGGATGCGGCGCTGCCATTCATGCCGCTGAAGGCCGCCAGTGAAATGATCGCCGAACTTCTGGATATGCCGCGCAAGGAGATTTACGCGCGCGGGCTGGAAAAGAAAAATGCGGGATCGTGAACGGGCTGAGGCACGCGGTCATCGCGGTGAGGCGTTGGCAGCCTGGCTGCTGCGGCTGAAAGGCCACCGCATTCTGGGCCGCCGGGTGAAAACCCAGGCCGGTGAAATTGACCTTGTCAGCCTGCCGGTTTTCGGCCCGGTCTGTTTTATTGAGGTGAAGGCACGGGCTGAGCGCGCGGAGGCGGCTGAGGCGGTGAGCCCCAGCCAGCGGACTCGCATTGCCCGGGCGGCATCCTTATATCTTGCCAGCCGTCCGGCGCTGGCCAGGCGCGGGGCGCGGTTTGATATTATTGCGGTTGCGGGTTTTCCGCGGCATTTCAAGGATGTTTGGCGGATTGATGACTGATATCTTGAAGATTGAGGGACTGTTTTTATGGCGCTGACTGTCGCGATCCAGATGGACCCGATCGAGAAAATCGATATCGGCGGCGATTCCACATTTGCCCTGGCGCTGGAAGCGCAGAAGCGCGGACATAGTCTGGTCTATTACGGCCCGCGCGAACTTTCGTTGAACGAAGGCAAAGTCACGGCGCGGGTGCGGCCCTTGAGTGTGCGTGCCGTGAAAGGCGATCATTTCACGCTGGGCGAAGCGGCCGTGCGCGATCTTTCCACCGTGGATGTGGTGCTGATGCGTCAGGACCCGCCGTTCGACATGGCCTATATCAGCGCCACCCATATTCTGGAGCTGATCCATCCCAAGACGCTGGTGGTCAATGATCCGGCGCATGTGCGCAATGCGCCGGAAAAACTGTTCGTCACCAGTTTTGCCGATTTTATTCCGCCCACGCTGATCACCAGCGACAACCGCGAAGTTCACGAATTTCGCGCCCGCCACAAGGATATTATTTTAAAGCCGCTTTACGGCAATGGCGGCGCGGGCGTGTTTCGCGTCAAGCCGGATGATGAAAATCTTGGCTCGCTGCTGGAGATGTTCACCGCCTTCTATCGCGAGCCTGTCATTGTGCAGCGTTATCTTCCGGAGGTTCGCAAGGGCGACAAGCGCATCATTCTGGTGGAAGGCGAATATGCCGGCGCCATCAACCGTGTGCCAGCGGACGGCGAGGCGCGGTCCAACATGCATGTCGGCGGGCGGCCGGAAAAAACGGAACTGACGGCGCGGGAGAAGGATATCTGCGCCGCCATCGGTCCGGAACTGAAACGGCGAGGGTTGATTTTCGCCGGCATCGATGTGATCGGCGACTATATGACCGAGATAAACGTTACCTCTCCGACCGGTATCCAGGAAGTGAAGCGTTTTGGCGGCGCCGATATTGCCGCCCTGGTCTGGGACGCGATTGAAAGGCTGAAGACATGACCACGGTCAGGCGTTCGGATGAACGGGGACACACCAAGATCGGCTGGCTGGATTCGCGGCACAGTTTTTCTTTTGGCGAATATTACGATCCGGGTTTTGAAAGCTTCGGTTCACTGCGTGTGATCAATGAGGACTGGATCGATGGCGGCGCGGGTTTTCCGCCCCATCCGCACCGGGACATGGAAATCGTCACGTATATTATCGAGGGCGCCATCGCTCACAAGGATTCCAGCGGCGGCGGCGGTACCATCCGGCCTGGTGAAATCCAGCGCATGAGCGCGGGCAGCGGCATTGTCCATGCCGAATTCAATGCCAGCCAGACCGAGCGCTGCCATCTGCTGCAGATCTGGATCATGCCGTCCAAGCGCGGCATCGAACCGGGTTATGAGCAGAAGAAAATCAATCCTGAAGCGATAGCCAATCATTTTTCCCGCATTGCCGGGCCGGAACCGGCCGCCAACGAAGTGCGGCTGGTACAGGATGCCGAAATCTGGTCGGCGAAAATGGATGAAGGCATCGAGGCGGTTCACACATTGCGCCCCGGCCGCAAGGCCTGGCTGCAGGTCGCCAAAGGCGAAGTGAGTGTGGGCGAGGAAACGCTGAAGGCGGGCGACGCCGCGGCGATCACCGACCTGACGCAAATACAGGTGCGCAGCCGCACGGCGGCGGAAGTGTTGTTGTTCGATTTAGCCTAGAGCTACTTCACCAACCCGAAGCGGGATTTATAACGCGCATCGATTCCCGAAAGCGGGAAATAGATGAAGACGTCGGTGGTGCCGAATTGCCGGTCGATCACCGCGCCATCGCCGATACAGCAGCCGGCGCGCACATAACCTTTGAGCAGCGGTGGCAGGCTGCGAAGCCCATCGCGCGGTTCGATGGCGACTTTGTCCATCTGGCCCATCTCCACGAACAATTCGCTGCGCGCGCGCACGCGAAGATTTTCCGGCATGGCGTGGAAATGCCTCAGATAGGAAAGCGGCAGGGCCAGCGCTTCGACATCGGTGCCGGCCAGCGAGGCGCAGCCGAACATCACGTCCACGTCAAAACGCGCGACATAGGCCATCAGGCCTTTCCACAAAAGCTGCATGGTGCCCGGCCGGCTGCGATAGTTCTGATGCACGCAGGAGCGGCCCAGCTCGAGGAACTTGGTGTCGGCGGGAAGCTGTTCCAGCATCGGCGCGATGTCATATTCGCCCGCGGTATAAAAACCGCCGGCGCGCGCCGCATCCTGCTGGCGGGTCAACCGGTAGGTGGCGACCACCAAAGGCTGGCCGTCTTCGTCATGGGCCTCACGGTCCACCACCAGAAGATGGTCACAGACGTCATCATATTTGTCGAAGTCGCGGCCCACTTGGCGCATCGCGTCAGAAGGAATGGCGCTCATCTCTTCGTAGAAAACCGAATAGCGCAGCCGCTGGGCCTGTTCGACTTCGTGGTCGGTTTCGGCCAGGCGCACTTCCAGCGCGCCGGCCACGGCAAGCACCGGCCATTGCTGCAGGCGGCCTTCAAACGGTCCGGCTTCGTAAATGTTGACCAAGCAAATCTTCCTTTGAGAGCCGCCCGGTTGGGGCGAGGCGATTCTTAGTCCGCGTCTGGCTTAGGCCTTTATTGCGACAGTTTGATAATTTTACCGCAAGGAAAGGGCCCAGTCCATGAATTGTGACAGCGGGTTCAGGCCCGGGC
>CAIXUE010000324.1 GCA_903922545.1 uncultured Alphaproteobacteria bacterium
GTGGAAGAACCGGCGCTGCCGCCTTTGTCCAACATCAAGCTGCCGCCCGGCGTGAAGCTGCCGGCCAGCGCCAAGACGGCCCCGGCCGATGCCAACAAACCGGCCAAGCCGATCAAGGCCGCGTCCAACGAAGCGCCGCCGCTGCGCCTGACCGCCGACGCGCGCAATCCGTAAGCGTTTCAAGATTTTCCAGCAAAAGGCGCGCTGCAAGGCGCGCCTTTTTTGTTGCCTGTAACGCGCGGCTTGCCCATCGGTTTGCCCATCGGCTTGATCCATACTATGTATGAGATATGGCGGAGCCAATTTCCCTTGGGCAGTTTGAGCAGTTCGTCCTAGCCGCCATCCTGGCGCTGGGCAAAAATGCGTATGGCGTGACGATCCACGCCAAGGTCGAAGACCTGACAGAGCCGCGCAAAGTAAAACTGGGCGCGGTCTATGCCACCCTGGACCGGCTGGAAGACAAAGGTCTGGTGGCATCCTGGCTCTCCGATCCGGTCAAGGAACGCGGCGGGCGGGCGCGGCGGCATTACAAGCTTGAGAAAAGCGGTGAGACGGCTTTGCGCGATTGCGCCGCCGCCGCCCGGCGCATGGTGGAAAGCGTGGCCAAAAGCGCCAGGAGGCTGGCATGGAAATGATCCGGCTGGAACAGGCCTTTGGGCCCAGCGACGCCATCGCGCTATTGATCGGCGCGCTGGATGCCGAACTGGGTGCCAATTACACGCCCGAACAGCGCCACGCCATTTCCTGGGATGCGCTGTTCAAACCGCCGGTGAAATTCTTTGTCGCCTTCACGGACAGGGGCACGCAGGCTTGCGGCGGCGTGGCGCTGTTTTCCGATTTTGCGGAATTAAAGCGCATGTATGTGGCGCCGGATGCGCGCGGGCGCGGCATTGCCGATGCGCTGATGGCCCGGCTGACCCAGGAAGCCAAAGCGGCAGGATTGAAAACCTTGAAGCTGGAAACGGGCGACGCCAGAAGCGGGCCTTGCGCTTTTATGCCCGCAACGGCTTTTCCTTTTGCGGGGCATTTGAACCTTACGCATCCATGGCGCCGTCGGCCATCGCGACCAGCCTGTTTATGGAGAAGCAAATTCCTTAGCCATCTGGCGCGAGGGATTTTGTGGCCTGAGCAGGAGCGAGGAGCGATGTGGCCAAGACGGCCATGAGCGACGAGCGACGCACTCAGGACGCAAAAGACCCGCGTCAGGCTAATGCGGCGTGCCGATGTGCATCAGTTTCATGGCGGCGGGGCCGATGATGACCACGAACAAGCAAGGCAGGAAAAACAGAATCATCGGCACGGTCAGCTTGGCGGGCAGCGCCGCGGCCTTGCGTTCGGCTTCCTGCATGCGCATTTCGCGATTTTCCGTGGCGGTGACGCGCAGCGCCTGGCCCAACGGCGTACCGTATTTTTTGGCCTGATTCAGCGCGGTGGCCACGGCGCGCACGCCCTGATGGCCGCAGCGCTTGGCCAGATTGTCAAAGGCCTGGCGGCGATCGGGCAGATAAGACAGTTCGGCCGTGGTGAGCGCCAGTTCTTCGGCCAGTTCAGACGACTGGGTGCCGATTTCGGCCGCGACCTTGGTGAAGGAGCTTTCGATCGACATGCCGGATTCGACGCAGATCAGCATCAGGTCCAGCGCGTCGGGAAAGGCGCGCATGATGGATTGCTGGCGGCGGGTGCGCGTGTTGCTGACCCACAGATCGGGCAAGTAATAGCCAAAAAGCGCGCCGGCAAAGGAGGCGCAAATCTTGGTCATGGTGGGATAATTCAGGTGCGTGACCACGAACAGGTAAAACAGCATCAGCGCGAACACGATAAACGGCATGACAAAGCGGAAGAACATGAAGGCGATCAGCGGCGCGGGGCCGCGATAACCGGCCTGGGCCAGCTTGTCCTTGCTGTTCTCGGATTCCAGCATGTTGGTGAGCTTGAAACGGTCCAGCGTGTTTTTCATGTAGCTGGTGGGTTCAACGCGCAGGGCGCCGCGCTTGGCGTTCAGGGCGGCGTGATGCTTGGCGCGCAATTCCTCGCGCCGTTCGGCCACGGATTTGAGGCGCTGGCCCAGCCCGTCGCGTTCGGCCAAGGGCAGGCCCAGGGTCACGATGGTGGCAAAGACCAGGATGGCCGCGAACGCCGTGGCCAGGA
>CAIXUE010000325.1 GCA_903922545.1 uncultured Alphaproteobacteria bacterium
ACTGGCAGGGGGCCGGTCACTTGTTCAGTTCAAAAAGTCCCTGATATCCCCAATCGCCTCGGCCAGGCCACAGCGCTTGACCGGCGCTTTCTCCGGAAAAGCCGCCAGCAGCCGCGACGGCGTCGCCCCTTCCAGCACCACAAAACAGCCCTTGTCCTGCCGCCCCCGGATCAGCCGGCCAAAGGCCTGTTTCAGCCGCAGGCGGGTCAGAAGATCGTCATAGCTTTTGCCGAACCGCGCGCGGCGCGCCTTGTGCAGGATGGTGGGCTTGGGCCATGGCAATTTGTCGAACACCACCAGCCGCAGCGAGCGGCCCGGCACATCCACCCCGTCGCGCAGGGCGTCGGTGCCCAGAAGGCAGGCATTTTCCTCGGCGCGGAACAGATCGACCAGCGCGCCGGTATCCAGCCGGTCCACATGCTGGGCGTAAAGCGCGATGCCGGCATCGGCGAGCGGCTGGCTGATGCGCGCCTCGGTGGCGCGCAAGGCGCGCACGGCGGTGAACAAGCCCAGTGCGCCGCCGCCGCTGGCCAGGAACAATTCGCGCATCGCCGACGCCAGCGCTTCGGTATCGCGCCGCGGCACGTCCTTCACGATGAAAATGCGCGACTGTTCCTCATAGTCGAAAGGCGAGCCGAAATTCACCCGCCGCGGCGGCTGCGGCAGATGCAGCGCCCCGGTGCGCACCTCGGCGCTTTGCCAATGCTGTTCGACACTGTCTTCACCAGTATCGCGCAAGGTGGCTGACGTAATCAGCGCGCCATGCGCCGGCTCCAATATTTCCGCCGCCAGCGGCACGGTGGGATCGACCCAATGCCGCTCCAGCCCCACATCGTAATCCCTGGCGTCTTCGCGCGTGATCTCGAACCAGTCGGTGAAATCATCGCTGATCTCGCCGGTCTCCAGCGTCTCCAGCATCTGCCGCCAGGCCGGCAGCACCACTTTTGCGCGCCGGTCCAACCCGCGCGCCGCCGCTTCCAGCCGGGCACGGGTATAAGGCTCCAGCGTCGCGGTCTTCTCGTCCATCCTCTGGCGCAGCAGCCGCGCCAGATGCAGCAGCGGTTCTGCGATGCGGGTGAGGGCGCGCGACAAATCGTTTATCGCCCGCATCATGCCTTCGCCCAGGGGGTGCGGTTCGGCTTCCAAGGTATAAAAAGCGTCGCGGTCATCGCTGCGCGCCCGCACATGGCGATGCGCCTCAGCTAAAAAAACCTCACCCGGCCCGCGCGCCCCGCCGCCTGTGATCCGCGCCAGCCAGCCTTCACCAGCCAAGGCGCCCGCCGCCTGCACCGCATCATCCAGCGCCTCGCGCGCCGCCTCATCATCGGCCACCAGATCCTTCAGCCGTTCTTCCAGCCCGCGCATGCGGGTGCGGGCGCGCCCTTCCGGTCCCTTGATCCAGCGGCGCAGCTCGGCCATCTCCCGGCCCGACAATGAGGCGGCAAAACCGCTGTCAGCGGCATCGAACAGGTGATGGCCTTCGTCGAACACATAGCGCAACCGCCGCTCCGGCGGTGTGTCCGTGGTCTGGTCGCTGGCCAGCCAATCATTGGCGCCCTGCGAAATCACCAGCGCGTGATTGGCGATCACGATCGGGGCATGGCGGGCCCGGCGCACCGAACGCTCGATGAAACAGCTGCGATAATGCGTGCAGGCGGCATAGATGCATTCACCGCGCCGGTCAGTCACTTCCGACAGCGGCATGGACGCTGCCAGGAAGGCGGGAAAGCCCGCGCCGGATATATCACCATCGGTGCCGCTGCCGATCCAGCGCGCGATCAGCCCCAGAGCCACGCTTCTTTGTCCTGGCGCCAGCGCACTGCGCTTGGCGGCTTCTTCAAAGTTCAAAAGACACAGGTAATTTTCCCGCCCCTTGCGAACCACGGCTTTTTCCGCGCGCTCCACCGGATCGGGATAAAGCTTGGCCATTTCCTGCACGATCTGGCGCTGCAGGTTGCGGGTATAAGTGGAAATCCAAAGCCCTGGTCCGTTCTTCTCGGCCCACAGGCTGGCGGGCGCCAGATAGCCCAGCGTCTTGCCGGTGCCGGTGCCCGCTTCCACCAGCG
>CAIXUE010000326.1 GCA_903922545.1 uncultured Alphaproteobacteria bacterium
CGAAGAGTGCGAAGACTTTATAAAACTATCCGGCGCGGCGGCCTGCAATCCATGCTATCATCCCGCAAAAAGGGAGCCCCAAGCCATGCGCATTACAGCCCTGATAACCTTGCTGACCGCCCTGTTGTTGACGCCGCTCGCAGCAGGCGCCGCGCCCGGCGACGCGCTGACCATTCCCGCTGCTGTGCAACTGCAACCGGCGGAACTGGCCGCGATGCTCAAAGCCGGCAACCCGCCCCCCATCCTGCAGGTGGGGTTCAGCGTGCTGTACCAGCAGGCCCATATCCCCAACGCCCAATATGCCGGCCCGGGCAACAATGATGACGGGCTGGTCAACCTGAAAAGCCATGTGGACGCGCTGCCGCGCGACAAGCTGGTGGTGATCTATTGCGGCTGCTGCCCCTGGGAAAAATGCCCGAACATCGCCGCCGCCTATAAGCAGATGACCGCCATGGGCTTCACCAATGTGAAGGTGCTTCACCTGGCCACCAACTTCGGCGCCGACTGGGCCGATAAAGGCTATCCGGTCATACGGGGCGGCTGATGCCGCGCCTGCCAGCGGTTCTATTCGTGTTGCTGCTGGCCCTGTCGCCGGCATTTGGCGCGCCTGCGCCCGTTAAGCTGAAGGTTGGTGATTTCGCACCGCCCTTTGCCCGCGCCGATTTTCAGGGCCATGTTTTTGATCTGAAAGCCCAGCGCGGCAAAATCGTGCTGATTGATTTTTGGGCAAGCTGGTGTCCGCCCTGCATGATCGAGATTCCCCATCTTGACCAATTGCAGAAAAAATACGGCGGGCGCGGCTTTCAAATCATCGGCGTTTCAATGGACGATTCCGCCAACGTCACCAAAAAGACGATGCAGAAAACTCCGTTCGATTATCCCGTCGTTCTGGGCGATGCGAAGTTCGGCAATCTTTATGGCGGCGTGCTGGGCCTGCCGCTGCAATATCTGGTCGGGGCGGACGGAAAAATCCTGGCGATCTGGAGCGGCGACCTGGCGTCCACCGCCCTGGATCAAGACGTGGCCGCCGCGCTGAAAAAGGCGCGTTAGCCGATTTTCAGACCCAGAAGCGTGGCCGCATCTTTCTGCAGCGCAGACAGATGGTCCGCGCTCACAAAACTCTCGCCATAAATCTTGATGATATCCTCGGTGCCGGACGGGCGCGCCGCGATCCAGCCATTCGCCGTCACCAGCTTTATGCCGCCGATGGGAGCGTCGTTGCCGGGCGCGCGGGGGAATTTGTCCGTGATGGCATCACCGCCCAGTGAACCGCTAATCTGCGCCGGGTCGATCTTGGCCAGCCGGGTGCGCGCCTCTTCCTGCGCCGGGCTGTCGATCCTGGCGTAATAAGTGCGCCCAGCCTCGGCAGTGAATTCTTCAAACAATTTGTCGGGCGTCTTGCCTGTCACCACCGTGATCTCGGCGGCCAGCAGGCCCGCGATAAGGCCATCCTTGTCGGTGGTCCAGACCGCGCCGTCCTGCCGCAAAAAAGACGAGCCGGCGCTTTCCTCGCCGCTGAAATAAACGCTGCCATCCTGCAAGCCGGCCACGAACCATTTGAAGCCCACCGGCACTTCAAACAAAGGCACGCCCAGCTTCCTGGCAACCCGGTCAATCACCGAACTGCTGACCACGGTCTTGCCAATGCTGCGGCCCTTGAAGACCGGTCGCTGGCGGCCAAGATAAAGCGCGCAGGCCGCCAGATAGTTGTTCGGCGGCATCAGGCCCCCCGGCGTGACAATGCCATGGCGGTCAGCATCGGTATCATTGGCAAACGCCAGGTCGAAATCACCCCGCCGCGCCAAAAGCCGGCTCATGGGATAAGGCGAAGAACAATCCATCCGGATTTTGCCGTCCCAATCCATCGGCACAGTTTTGAAGGTGGGATCAACTGTGCCGTCTGTCACGGTCAGGTTCAGGCGATAGTGTTGCGCGATAGGCGCCCAGAAATTCACCGCCGCGCCGCCCAAAGGATCGACGCCGATGCGCAAACCCGCCGCGGAAACCTCTTGCAGCCGCACCACATTGCCAAGATCGTGGATATAGGCCGTGGCATAATCATGCGGATGCACATTTGGCAGTGCGTTGCGATCTGAGCCAAGGCGCTTGACGCCCGCCAGCTTGTTTTTGAGCAGCTCGTTTGCGGTCTTTTCAATCCAGCCGGTGATGGTGCTTTCGGCCGGCCCGCCATGCGGCGGATCATATTTAAAGCCGCCATCCTCGGGCGGATTGTGGGACGGCGTGATGACAATGCCATCCGCAAGGCCGGCGGTGCGGCCGCGGTTATACGTCAGGATGGCGTGTGAAATGACAGGCGTCGGGGTATAGCCGCCGCCGCTGTCCACCATGGTCTGCACGCCATTCGCCGCCAGAACCTGCAGCGCCACGCTAAAAGCCGGATCCGAAACCGCATGGGTGTCGCGGCCCAAAAACAAGGGCCCATCAATCCCTGCCGAGGCCCGGTAACTGCAAATCGCCTGGGTGATCGCCACGATATGATTTTCGTTAAAGGTCGTATCGAAGGCCGATCCGCGATGGCCTGAGGTGCCAAACGACACGCGCTGCTGCGGCACCGAAACATCCGGCTTGCGGTCAAAGAAAGCCTGGGTCAGCCTGGAAACATCCAGCGCCTGGTCGGGCGAAATCAATTTTCCGGCGCGCGGGTCAATGCTCATATCGAAGCTGCTCCTTGGCCCAGCACAATGCGAATCTCGTGGATACCCTTATCCCCCAACAGCGCGATGCCTTGATCAAAGGCAACAGGCTTGCCGTCCAGCCAGGCCTGCTTGACGCCGCTGCAACGGTTTTCAGGATTTTCGACAACGACTTTATAGACAGCGCCACCCCGGCGAATGGTGGCCTCGAATTTCGGCCATGCCCTGGGGATCACCGGCGCAACCATCAGCGTATCGCCCATAAAGCGCAGGCCCAGAATATTCTCGACCGCGACGCGGTACATCCAGGCCGCTGACCCTGAATACCATGTCCATCCGCCGCGCCCCACATGCGGCGGCACCGAATAAACGTCGCCGCAGGCCACATAGGGTTCAACGCGGTAACGTTCGGTCTGGGTCTGCGATTGCGCGTGGTTGACCGGATTGAGCATCGAGAACAGGGCGCCGGCACGGTCACCCTCTCCCAGCATGGTGTAAGCGACAATGCTCCACAGCACGCCATGGGTGTATTGGCCGCCATTCTCGCGGATACCCGCTGGATAGCCTTTGATGTAACCCGGATCATGGATGCTATCCACGAAAGGTGGGGTGAACAGCGTCATCAGCCGGTCTTCGGTACGGACCAGATAGCGGTCCACCGCTTCCATCGCCTGGCGCGCCTTGTCGGGCGGCGCCACGCCGGAAATGACCGCCCAGGATTGGGCAATGGAATCGATGCGGCATTCCCGGTTCGCCGCCGAACCCATGGCAAAACCATCATCGAAATAGGCGCGCCGGTACCAGGCGCCATCCCAGCCATTGGTTTCCAGGCCTTTGCGCAGCACATCCATATGCACCAGCCAGTTGGCTGCGCGCGGCGCATCACGGCGCAGTTCGGCATAAGGCAAAAAGCGGTGCATGGCATTGTGCAGGAACCAGCCCAGCCAGACGCTTTCGCCTTTGCCCTGTTCGCCCACCCGGTTCATGCCGTCATTCCAGTCGCCGGTGCCCATCAGGGGCAGGTCGTGAACTCCGACCGGGCGCGACGCATCCAGCGCCCGGGCGCAATGCTCATAAAGGCTGACAGTCTGCGATGTGACTTGCGGTTGCGAAAAAGCGTCGTGCTCGTCTTCCTTCAGCGCGGGCGCCGTCAGGAACGGCAATTGCTCATCCAGGATCGAAAGATCGTTGGTGACTTCAATATAATAAGCGGTGACGTAGCCCAGCCAAGCCCGGTCATCGGATATGCGGGTGCGTATGCCCTTGCCGCTTTCCGGCAGCCACCAATGCTGGACATCGCCTTCCTCGAACTGCCGCCCGGCCGCGCGCAAAATCTGCTCGCGCGCAAGCGATGGCCGGCTGACGCACATCGCCATGCAATCCTGCAACTGATCGCGAAAACCGTAAGCACCAGACACTTGATAGAATCCCGCCCTGCCCCACATGCGGCAGGACAGGGTCTGGTACAGCAGCCAGCGATTGACCAGCAGATCCATGGCAGGATCAGGCGTCTGAACCTCGATAGCGCCAAGGGTTTCATCCCAGAAGGCCTCTACATCGGCCAGAACTTCTTCCAGATCGGCGCTCCGGTATTTCTCCACCAAGGCGCTGGCATCTTCGGCATCACGTCCCTGCCCCAGCAGCACGACAATTTCTGTCTCTTCGCCGGGCGCCAGTTCGATATTCACCTGCTGCACACCGCAGGTGTCCAGCGCCGGCCCCAACTTTCCCGACAAAGGCTTGTTGCCCATCAGGGCGGCGGGCGCCGCAAAACTGCCGTTGCGCCCCAGAAATTCACGGCGATCCGCGGTCCAACCTGTCTGGCGGCCGCGCATATCCAAAAATCCAACCCGGCCGCCAAAATCCGCATTCCAGGGATTGCGTGCCAGAAGCGTATGGGTCTGCGGCTCCATCCAGGTCTGCACAAAAGCGTTGCGCGCCCCGGCCGCTCCCAACGCCCAGGAGACATATTGCGTCACCGCCAATCGGCGTGGTTTGGCGGAGGTGTTTTTCAGCCGCAGGCGCGAAATCCGTAACGCATCGGCGCGCGGCAAAAACTGGATCAACTCGCTGGAAAGCCCCAGCCCCGAAGTTTCAAACTTGCTGTAACCCTGGCCATGCCGGCTGACATAAACACAGGACGGGTGCGCGATTGGGGTGGAGGTTGGCGACCATATTTCGCCGCTGTCCAGATCCTTCAGATACAGAAA
>CAIXUE010000327.1 GCA_903922545.1 uncultured Alphaproteobacteria bacterium
CTTCGCGTGAGAGCAATTCCACCGAACCCATTTCGCGCAGATACATGCGGACGGGGTCATCGGTGCGGTCATATTGCTCGCCGGACTTGGCGGTGGTGGCCAGCGCCTTGCTGCCTTCGGCCACGGCGGGAAGCGCGCCTTCTTCGGCCTCCTCGGCTTCTTCGCTTTCGATGACATTGATGCCCATCTCATTGAGCATGGCCATCGTGTCTTCGATCTGTTCCGACGAAGTCTTGTCGGAGGGCAGAACCTTGTTCAGCTCGTCATAGGTGACATAGCCGCGCTGTTTGGCGCGCGCGATCATCTTGCGCACGCCGACGTCGGACATATCCAGCAGCGGCGAATCCGCATCGCCGGGGGTTTCGCTTTCGCCCGGCTTCTTGGGCGGAATTTTCGCGCCCGGCTTGGGCGGCACGACAGGCGCGCCCTTCTTGGCGTCAACCGGCTTGGCGGCGGCGCCCTTGCCCAGCTTCTTCAGTTCGGCTTCCTGGCGGGCGGCCTTGGCGGCTTCCCATTTTTTCAGCTCAGCCTTGGTGAGCGGCCGCGACGCGGCTTTGACGGCTTTTTTCGGCTTGGCGGATTTCTTCACCGCCGCGGTCTTGGACACGGCCGGTTTGGCGGCGGGCTTTTTGGCCGGCGCCTTGGCGGGTGATTTCTTGGACGGGGTGGGCTTGGTCACCGAAACTCGTTCCTGTTTGCCCCATGAAAAGGGGTCGAAAATCGAAAAACTGCGAGGCTTACTCGCCGGTGGCGCGTCTGGCCTGGGTCGCTTTGAGCCACTCCGCTTCATTGGCCTCTGTCCCAAGACGTTGAAATTCCCGTGTCCGTTCCGGTTCCCATTCCATTTCCCGCAATTCCCTTGCGGCCAGAACAAAACGCGCCTCGGCTTCAGCTTCGTCTTCAGGGTCCTTTTGGTCGGAGGTAACGCCGAAACGGGTCAGCAATTCGGCCATTCCCTGGTGCATGAAATGGGTGAAAACTGCCGGTTTTTCAAGGCTCGAGCCGGCGGCGGCGAGGTTTAAAAGTTCGCGCCGCGCCCTGTCAAGCGAAGGGTCCTGGAAAGGCAGGCTGGCGACCAGTTCCCCATGGTTAAGGGCCAAAATGGGGGTTTCCAGCAGCAGGGCCCCCAATTCCTCCTCCTTGCGCCTGCGGGCGGCGTCCTTGCCCTGGCCGGCGGTGGCGGCGCGGGCCAAAAGGCTCTGCTTGAGGGCGGGGGAGACAGGGGCGGTGGCATAGGCCGGCCGGGGCGGACCTTTGGTGTAATTTCCGGGGGTGAAGCGGCCGGCGCCAGCCTGGCGGGGGGCGGCGGGTTTGCGCGCCTTGAAGCTGTCAAAGACTTTTTGATCAAAATCGCGGCGGTAGTAATCGGCCACCTTGCCGTCGGTGATCTGGCCGACAATGTCGCGCAGCTTGGTTTCCAGACCGGCCCGCCGTTCGGGGGTGGAAAAATCATGGCCTTCGGTTTCGGTGCGCCACAGCACTTCCGACAAGGGCAATGCCGCGGTCAGGAGTTTTTCCATCGCCAGGGCGCCGGCCTTGGCGATCAGCGTATCGGGATCTTCACCCGCCGGCAGGAAAGCAAAGCGCAAACTGAACCCGGCCTTCAGATGCGGCAGCGCCAGATGCGCGGCGCGGTGCGCGGCTTTGAGGCCAGCGGTATCGCCGTCAAACGCCAGAATGGGTTCGGGCGCGGTGCGCCACAGAAGTTGCAGCTGATCTTCGGTGAGCGCTGTGCCGAGCGGCGCCACGGCATGGGCAAAGCCGGCGCGCACGAGCGCGATCACATCCATATAGCCTTCGGCCAATATGAGGGTGCGGGATTTGACGGCGGCGGCGCGGGCGGTGTGAAAATTGTAGAGATTAAAACCCTTTGAAAACAGGGCGTTTTCGCCACTGTTGATGTATTTTGGTTTGGCGTCGGGCTGAAGTCCGCGCCCGCCGAACGCGATGATGCGGCCCCTTGCGTCGGCGATGGGAAACATCAGCCGGTCAAAAAAGAAATCGCGCATGGGGCGATTGTCTTCTGAGGGGCGGGCGAGGCCCGCCGCGATCATGTCGTCCTGGGTGACGTTGCGGGCCTTGAGAAATTCGATCAGCGCCTGGCCGCCGCCCGGTGCGTACCCCAGGCGGAATTGTTTGGCGGTGGCGCCATCAAGGCCCCTGCCCTTCAGATAATCACGCGCCGCAGTGCCGGCATTTTCGCGCAGCTGGCTTTCATAAAAACCGCAGGCCAGTTCCACGATCTCGTACAGCGATTTTCTTTTGTGCTCGCGCGCTTCGTCTTCCTGCGAATAAGCGGGAAGTTCCACACCCGCCTCGCCCGCCAGCTTCTGTACCGCTTCGGGGAAGGAAAGACCTTCGGTCTCCATCAGCCATTTGAAGGCATCGCCGCCCACGCCGCAGCCAAAGCATTTGTAGGTGCGGCGAATATTCTCGACCTTGAAGCTGGGCGATTTTTCGCCGTGGAAGGGGCAGCAGCCCCACATCATCTGGCCGCCGCCGCGCCGGGCCAGCTTCACCCGCCGGCCGACCAGTTGGACAAGGTCGGTCCGTCGCCGGATCTCCTCGAGCAGGCCTTCTCCATACCGCATTAACGGACCCTACGATAAAATCGGCAAATCAGGGGCGTGAATCTCCTGATTCCCCTGTGTATGATGTGAAAAAGCTGGTTCCCGGAGGCCAGAATGACCCTGTTTGACAGTCCCGACCACCCCCGCTGGAAGCTTCTGGAAGCCGCCGAAGACCGGCTGGAAAATGCCGACAGCCGGGACGCCGTGATTGAGGTGATCCGGGCCACCGCCCGCCATGTCTGTTCCGCCGACGGGGTGTGTTTTGTCCTGCGGGAGGGCGATCTTTGCCATTATGTCGAGGAAGACGCGATCAGCCCGCTTTGGAAGGGCCAGCGTTTCCCCATGAGCGCGTGCATTTCCGGCTGGTCGATGCTGAACGCCCAGACGGCGGTGATCGAGGATGTTTTCGTCGATCCGCGCATTCCGCACGACGTTTACCGCAAGACCTTTGTCAAAAGCCTGATCATGACCCCGGTGGGTACGGACAGCCCCGTTGCCGCCATGGGCGCTTACTGGCAGGACAAGCGGCGTTTCACGGATGCCGAGATTGCGGCGGTCAAAACCATGGGCGCCGTCGTCGGGCGCGCGTTGGGCGATCTGCTTTAAAAACGGGGCGCGAGGGATTTTGTGGCCTGAGCAGGAGGCCGCACGGAGCGTACGGACGTACGTGAGTACGGCCGACGAACTCAGGACGCAAAAGACCCGCGCCTAGGCTTTTGGTACTGAGAGCGCATCTTTCACAACGGCGCTGGCGCGGGCGAAGTCCATCTGACCGGCATAGCGTTCTTTCATCGCCGCCATCACCTTGCCCATATCTTTGATGGAAGAAGCGCCCAGTTCGGCGATGATCTTCTGGGCAGCGTCTTTCACGCCCGCCTCGTCCATCTGGGCCGGCATGAAGGAACGAATGATGGCGATTTCCTCGCGCTCGCCCGCCGCCAGTTCGGCGCGATTGCCGGCATCAAAAGCGGTGGCGGATTCCTCGCGCTGTTTGATCATCTTGGCCATCAGGCCCAGGATTTCGTCATCGCCCAGAAGCTCGCGGCTTTCTTCGGTGCGGGCGGCGATGTCACGGTCTTTCAGCGCGGCCAGCACCAGGCGCACCGTGGCCAGGCGCTTGGCGTCCTTGGCCTTCATCGCCTCTTTCATGGAATCATTGAGTTGCTGGCGCAGGGACATCGAAATTGGCCTTTATGGGAAAGCGGAAACCTACGCGAAACTGTGCACAAGTACAACGTATTGAAAATGCACGGTTTGTTTGCGTTAGACGATGGTTGACCGGACCCGCGCGCATCCCTATTTTCGCGCAAATCCAAGGACACCTCCCATGCCCGAAGCCCTGAAACTCCCTGCCCAGTCGCGCGGGGGCGTCATGTTGGCCGACGGCACTTTCTTTGAAGGCGTGGGTTTCGGCGCGGTGGGCGCGATGGTGGGTGAAGTCTGCTTCAACACCGCCATGACCGGCTATCAGGAAATTCTGTCCGATCCGTCTTATGCCGGGCAGATCGTGGCTTTCACCTTTCCTCATATCGGCATTGTCGGCGCCAATGAGGAAGATATCGAAACCCTGACGCCGGCCGTGCGCGGGTTGATCGTGCGCGCCGATGCGGGGCATCCATCGAATTACCGCAGCCTGATAGCGCTGGACCGCTGGCTGAAGGCGCACAATATTCCGGCGGTGGCGGGCATCGACACCCGCGCGCTCACCAGCCTGATCCGCGAAAAAGGCATGCCGCATGGCGCCATCGTCAATTGCGGTGACGATGCGTGCGATAAAGACGCGCTGCTGAAACAGGCCAAGGCTTTTCCGGGACTGGTGGGGCTTGATCTGGCGAAAGATGTCAGTTCGCGCCAGATGTATCGCTGGAATGAAACGCCCTGGGCCTGGAATGCCGGTTACGGCAAAGAAGCCAAGACGCAATTTCGCGCCGTGGTGCTGGACTATGGCGTCAAACGCAACATCTTACGATTGCTGGCCGGCAAGGGCGCCGACATCACCGTGCTGCCCGCCAACGCCACGCTGGAAGATGTGATGCAGCACAAGCCGCATGGCGTGCTGCTCTCGAACGGCCCGGGCGATCCGGCGGCCACCGGCGAATATGCCATTCCCACCATCAAGGGCGTCGTGGATGCCGGCATTCCCACGTTCGGTATTTGCCTGGGCCATCAGATGCTGGGCCTGGCGCTGGGCGGCAAGACCAAAAAAATGGCGCAGGGTCATCACGGCGCCAATCATCCGGTGAAGGACCTGGAGACCGGCAAGGTGGAAATCGTTTCCATGAATCACGGCTTCACGGTGGATACCGGCACGCTGCCCAGGGGCGTGAAGGAAACGCATGTCTCGCTGTTCGATGGCAGCAATTGCGGCCTGCGCCTGGAAGGCGCCGATGTCTTCAGTGTGCAGTATCATCCCGAGGCGTCGCCCGGGCCGATGGACTCGCACTATCTGTTTGACCGTTTTGCGGACGCTGCCAAAAAGCGGGCTTAACGCACCAGTTCGATTGCGTCGAAATCTGACTCTTGTGTAGCCGGCGTCGGAAGATCGATGCGCAAAGCGTTGTTGCCGATCCCGACCAGCGCGCCCACCTGATCGTCCGGCGTCACTTGCGCGCCCAAGGACGCAAAGCGGCCGGAATAACGGTGCCAGGGTTCGCCGCGGGCGCTTTGCGCGCCCAGGTAAACCCAAAGGCCGCCCTGTTCGGGATAAAGGTAACCCGCCATGCGCTGGGTGCCTTCTTTCTGGAACCAGACGCCGCCATTGGAAAGCTTGTGAATGGTGCAGGGAAACCAGTTGAACACGGCATAGCCGGTCATGCCGCCCAGTTTCATCTGGCGGCAGCGCCAGGTGCCGTACAGCGACTGTTCCGGTACGCCATGCGCCTCGGCGTTGAAGGTTTCCTGAATGGCGTGGAAATCGCCGGTGCCGCCGCGCGTCTGCGCTTCTTTCACCGCGTCGGCGCGGGAATCTTCCAGATGGGTGAGACGGTCGGCGTCATAATTGGTGATCTGGTCGCGCCAGTCTGCGGAGGCCGAAATTGTCAGCGCCGCCAGCGTGATGGTGGCAAGAGCTACCCTATGAAGCACCGTTATCGTCATGACCGTTCTCCGGGGGCGTCCAGCCCTTCAAATCCGCGATCGGCGGCATGCCGACCACGTTGAAGCCGGCGTCGACGAAATGCACTTCGCCGGTTACGCCGCCCGAGAGGCCACTAAGCAAATAGAGTGCCGCGCCGCCGACATGGTTAAGTTCCACGGAGCGCTTGAGAGGAGAGTTGGCTTTGTTCCACTTGAACACCATGCGGGCATCGCCCACCGCGCTGCCCGCCAACGTGCGCATGGGGCCGGCCGAGATGGCGTTGACGCGGATATTGTCCTGGCCCAGATCGGCCGCCAGATAGCGCACGCTGGCTTCCAGCGCCGCCTTGGCCACGCCCATCACATTGTAGCTGGGCATGACGCGCTGGGCGCCCAGATAGGACAGCGTCACCATGGCGCCGCCCTGGTTCATCAGGCGGGCGGCGCGCTGCGCCACAGCGGTGAAGGAAAAGCAGCTGATATCAAGGGTTTTAAGGAAATTGGCGCGGGTCGTATCGACATAGCGGCCCTTCAATTCCTC
>CAIXUE010000328.1 GCA_903922545.1 uncultured Alphaproteobacteria bacterium
CTCGCTGCATCTGCAAGGCTCCTGCGCCGGTTGCCCGTCTTCGACCCGCACCCTGAAGAACGGCATCGAGAACATGCTGCGCCATTATTTTCCGGAAGTGACCGCGGTCGAAGCGGTCTGATTTTTATTTTTGGAGCGGGCCGATGTCCCACCCCACGTCTCACACCGCGCATGCCATCAATGACGAAGCGCTGGACCGTATTTTTCGCGCCGCCCGCACCCACAACAAATGGACAGACGAGCCGGTCAGCGACGCGCTGCTGATGGCGCTTTACGATTTGCTGCGCTGGGGCCCCACCGCCGCCAATTCCCTGCCGGCGCGGTTTTTGTTTCTGACCAGCATGGACGCCAAGCTGCGCCTGAAGCCGTTGCTCAATGAAGGCAATCGCGAAAAAACCATGCAGGCCCCCGCCGTTGCGATCATCGGCTATGACCTGGATTTTCCCGAACAGATGCCCAGGCTTTTTCCCGCCGCCCCCAAGATCAAGGATGTCTATGCCGGCAAGCCGGACTTGATTGAAAAGGACGCGCTGCGCAGCGGCAGCCTGCAGGGCGCTTATCTGATTATCGCGGCGCGGGCGCTGGGCCTGGATTGCGGGCCCATGGGAGGTTTTAACCGCGCGGGCGTGGACCAGGAATTTTTCGCCGGCACCAACATCAAATCCAATTTCATTTGCGCCCTGGGCCATGGCGATCCGTCGGGCGTCTATCCGCGCGGGCCGCGCCTTTCGTTCGACGAAGCGTGCAAAATAATTTGAAAATTCTGGCTGTTGACACAGCTCTTGGCGCTTGCTCCGTCGCGGTGCTGGAGGGTGAGAAAACGCGCGCGCATCACTTTGTCGAAATGGCGCGCGGCCATGCCGAGGCGCTGGCGCCGATGGTGCGCGATGTGATGGAGGCGGCGGGTGTTTCTTTCGCCGAACTGGATCGTTTGGCTGTCACCACCGGGCCGGGCACTTTCACTGGCCAGCGTGTGGGCCTGGCTTTTATGCGCGGATTGCGGGTGGCGCTGAAAAAACCGCTGATTGGTGTCACGACACTCGAAGCGATGGCGGCGGCGTCAGAGGCGCCGCGCGCGGCGGCGATCCATGACGCCAAGCGCGAGGAGGCTTATCTGCTGCTGTGGGAGAGAGGCGAGACCGTGTTCGGGCCGGAGGTTCTGCCCATGAGTGAAGCCGTGGAGAAAATTCGTGCCTTTGGTTCCTGTGCCCTGACCGGCACAGCTGCGTCTGCGTCGCAAGAAAAACTGGGTGCGGGTTATAACGACACCGGCATCCGCCAGCCTGATGCGTTGTGGGTGGCGCGGCTGGCGCTCAAACGGCCCGAAGCAAAAGACCCGCCCGCGCCGCTTTACCTGCGCGCGCCTGATGCCAAGCTGCCGGTATGATGCCCGTTATATTTGACGCCGAAAAAGACAATGTGGCGGCGCTGGCGGCGCTGCATGCCACGGCTTTCTCCGCCCCCTGGGATGGCGCGGCCATCGCGCAGCTGCTGGCCGGGCCGGGCGTTTTCGTTTTTTCCATGGAACACGGCTTTGTCATGGCCCGGACCGTGGCGGATGAAACCGAAATCCTGACCCTGGCGGTGAGGCCTGAGGCGCGGGGCCAGGGGCTGGGCCGCGCCTTGCTGGAGGCCGCCGCCATTCATGCCGCATCTCTGGGCGCGGAAAATATCTTTCTGGAGGTGGGTGCGGACAATCCCGCCGCGCTGGCGCTTTATGCCGGTCTGGGCTTTGCCCGGATGGGCCAGCGCAAAGGGTATTATGACGGGAAAGACGCCTGGATGATGAAATCCGGCCTGCCGCTTTCCCAAAAACCCAAATTCGCCTAACGTCAGGCGGCTATGAAAAGAATGGTGCAGACGTGACGCGGATTGAAAAGCTCTGCGTGGACAAAGGGCTTCGCATGACGGAGCAGCGGCGTATTATTGCGCGTGTGCTGTCGGGTGCGGGCGATCACCCCGATGCCGAGGAACTTTACCGCCGGGCGGCGGCGATTGATCCGCACATCTCCATCGCCACCGTCTATCGCACCGTCAAATTGTTCGAGGATGCCGGCATTCTGGAGCGGCATGATTTCCGCGATGGCCGCGCCCGTTACGAAGAAGCGCCGGAAGACCATCACGACCATCTGATCGATGTGCAGACCGGCAGTGTGATCGAATTCCGCAACGAGGACATCGAGAAGCTGCAGCGCCGGGTGGCCGAGGAACTGGGCTTTGAACTGGTGGATCACCGTCTGGAGCTTTACGGGGTTCCTAAAGGCAAGAAAATCAAACCCTGATGCCGACGTTTCGCGCGGGCGTTATTCTCGCGGTGTTTCTTGTCGTCACCCTGATTTTGATTCCAGTGCAGTGGCTGGGCGTGACGTTGGGTCTGCCGTATCGAAAGACCCTGCCGCACACTTATCATCGTTTTGTCGCCCGGCTGTTCGGTATCCGCATTCGTGTCATTGGTGCGCCGGCGCCCGGCATGCTGCTGCTGGCCAATCACACCAGCTGGCTCGACATCGTGATTTTTTCGGCGGTGGCGCCGCTGTCTTTTGTCGCCAAAGCCGAAGTGGGAAGCTGGCCGTTTTTCGGCACCCTGGCGCGGCTGCAGCGCACCGTCTTTGTCGAACGCGCCCGGCGCAGTGAAACCGCCGCGACCCGTGATGTGATCCGCGAACGGCTGATGGCGGGCGATACGCTGGTGTTGTTTCCCGAAGGCACCTCCAGCGACGGCAACAAGGTCTTGCCATTCAAAAGCGCGCTGTTGAGTGCGGCGGAAAGCGATAGCGGTCATGTGACGGGGCAGCCGGTTTCCACTGCCTATACCGGCATTCATGGCATTCCGATGGGACGGGAGAACCGGCCGCTGTTCGCCTGGTATGGCGACATGGATCTGGTGCCGCATTTGTGGGAGGCGCTGAAGGCCGGGCCGCTGGATGTGGTGATGGAGTTCCATCCGCCGCTGGCGGTTGCCGACAGGAAAGAACTGGCGAAAGCGGCAGAAATGCAGGTTCGCCTGGGGCATGTGCGGGCGCTGGCAGGGCTAACTTGAAATGCCGGACAAGCCCGCCGATAACCCGCGCATGAAGAAGCTTTTCGTCAAAACCTATGGCTGCCAGATGAACGCCTATGATTCCGCCCGCATGGCGGATCTGCTGGCGCCTTTGGGCTATGGCGTGACGGAGGCGCCGGAAGGCGCCGACATGGTGATTTTGAACACCTGTCACATCCGCGAGAAGGCGGCGGAAAAAGTTTATTCCGAACTGGGCCGGATGAAAGCGCTCAAGCGCGCCAACCCGGACATGCTGGTGGCGGTGGCCGGGTGTGTGGCCCAGGCCGAAGGCGAAGAGATTGTGGCGCGGGCGCCGGTGGTGGACATGGTGGTGGGACCGCAATCCTATCACCGGTTGCCGGAAATGATCGCCCGCCATGCGCGCGAAAAAGGCCATGTGCTGGAAACCGATTTTCCGGCGCTGGAAAAATTCGATGCGTTGCCGCAGGCCGTTGGCGATGTCGGCATCAGCGCTTTTCTGACCGTGCAGGAAGGCTGCGATAAATTCTGCACTTTCTGCGTGGTGCCTTATACGCGCGGGCCTGAACATTCACGTGCCCCGGAAGCCATTCTGGCGGAAGCACGCAATCTGGCGAGCCGAGGGGCGCGGGAAATCACGCTCCTGGGCCAGAACGTCAACGCCTATCGCGGCACCGATAGCGCCGGGAAAAGCTGGTCGCTGGCGCGGCTGATCGAAGCGGTGGCTGAAATCAGCCACGTCTGGCGCATCCGCTATACCACCAGTCATCCGCGCGACATGGACGATGATCTGATCGCGGCGCATGGTTCAATCGAAAAGCTGATGCCGTTCCTGCATCTGCCGGTGCAATCGGGATCCGATGCGGTATTGGCGGCGATGAACCGCCAGCATACCGCGGAAGATTATCTGAAGATCATCGACAGGCTGCGCGCGGCGCGACCCGATATCGCTTTTTCGTCGGATTTCATTGTCGGCTTTCCCGGCGAAAGCGATGCGGATTTTGAGGCGACGCTGGCGCTGGTGCGGCAGGTCAAATTCGCCCAGTGCTTTTCGTTCCAGTACAGCCCGCGCCCCGGCACACCGGCTGCGGCGGCGAAAAAACTGGTCGCGCCTGCGGTGAAAACGCAACGATTGCAGGCCCTGCAGGCTTTACTGCTGGCGCAGCAGGATGACGCCAATCGGGCAACCATCGGAAAAACCGTGAACGTGTTGTTTGAAAAGCCGGGCCGGGACGAAGGCCAACTGGTGGGCCGTTCGCCCTGGTTGCAGCCGGTGCATGTTTGCGGCCCGCAAAGTCTGATCGGGAACATCGCGGAAGTGAAAATCGCGCGCCTGACGGCGAACAGTTTGCACGGAGCCTTGATCGAAAGTGTCCCCGCGTGAAGAAGCCCCGCAAGGCCGCAAAAGCACAAAGCGTCGAACAGACGGTGCTGGAATTTGCCGACAACCGGCTGCTGGCCACGCTTGGCGGCGCGCATGAGAAAAATTTCGCGCGGCTGGAGCAGCGGCTTGATCTGAACATCACCCAGCGCGGCAACCGCATCGCGGTCACGGGCGCGAACCGCTCACGCGGCGCGGTGATTCTTTCGGCGCTGTATGCCCGGGCGCAGGCGGGCGAAAGCATCACCCTGGCGGAAGTGGATGCGGAAGTCCGCTTTACGGATTCTGGGCGGGCTGAGACTCCCGGCGCCATTCGCACGGCGTCCGCCCGGCTGACCCGGCCGCGCAGCCCCGCCCAAAGCGCCTATCTGGAATTGATGCGCACCCATCCTTTGGTGTTCGGCATCGGCCCTGCTGGTACGGGCAAGACCTATCTGGCCGCCGCCTTTGGGGCGCATATGCTGTACCAGCGCCGGGTTGAGCGGCTGATCTTGTCACGCCCCGCGCTGGAAGCCGGCGAGCGGCTGGGTTTTCTGCCCGGCGACCTGAAAGAAAAAATCGATCCCTATCTGCGCCCGCTTTATGATGCGCTTTTCGATGTCTTGGGCGATCAGGCGACGCGGCTGATCGAGCAGGGCGTGATTGAAGTGGCGCCGCTGGCTTTCATGCGCGGGCGAACACTGTCGCGTGCCTTTGTCATTCTGGATGAGGCCCAGAACACCACCGCCGCCCAGATGAAAATGGTGCTGACCCGGCTGGGCGAGGAATCGCAGATCGTGGTGACGGGCGATCCGGGCCAGAGCGATTTGCCCGGCGGCCGCCCGGAAGGCCTGGCCGAGGCGCTGGCCATCCTGGAAGGGGTGGAAGGCGTTGGCATTCAACGCTTTTCCGATTCGGATGTGGTGCGCCATGCCCTCGTCAGCCGCATCGTCCGCGCCTATACTGCCAAAGGAAAATGAGCGGCATTACCCTGTTGGTGGAAGATCCGGGCTGGCGGCGGACGCGCGGGCTGAACGCGCAGCTTTTGCGCGCCGCGCGCGCCGCGTTGAAGGCGGCGGGCTTTGCCGGCAAAAGCCAGCTGACCCTTCTGCTGAGCAGCGATGAAAAGCTGAAAACATTGAACCGCGATTTTCGGGGCCTGGGCAAGCCGACCAATGTTCTGTCATTTCCTGCACCTAAGAATGGTGACGGATATCGCGGCGATATCGCCATCGCCTATGGCGTGACGCGCCAGGAAGCAAAAGAGGCGGGCAAGCGGTTCGCCGATCATGCCAGCCATCTGGTGGTGCATGGCGTGCTGCATCTGGCCGGTTACGATCATGAGCGCGATGCCGATGCGAAAGTTATGGAGCCGCTGGAAGTGAAGATTTTAAAGCGGCTGGGCATCGCCGATCCTTATCAGGTGCCGGCATGAACGACGCCAAAGACCCGCCGCCGCTGTTCAAGCGGCTGATGCAGATGCTGCGCGGCGAAGACGCTTCCAGCGCCGCGATCCGCGAAAGCCTGGAAGAAGTGATCGAGGAGAGCGAGCGCCAGTCACCCGCCTTGTCGCAGCAGGAACGGGTGATGCTGTCCAACCTGCTGGCCTTTGGCGAACTGAAAGTGCGCGATGTGATGGTGCCGCGCGCCGAGATTGTGGCGGTGGATGAAACCATGGCGATGTCGGAATTGGTCACTCTGTTCCATGCCGCGCAGCATTCGCGCCTGCCGGTATATCGTGAGACGTTGGACGATCCCAGCGGGTTGGTGCATGTGAAAGACGTGCTGGCGCTGTTGCAATTGCGCGATGATGGCGATTACGCGCTGGAAAAAACCTCCATCGCCAGCATCACAAGGCCGGTGCTGTTTGTGCCGCCTTCCATGCGCGCGCTGGATCTTTTGCCCAAGATGCAAAGCAGCCATACCCATATGGCGCTGGTGATTGACGAATATGGCGGTACCGAGGGGCTGGTCTCCATCGAAGACATTATCGAAGAGATTGTCGGCGACATCGCCGATGAGCATGACGACGAGGCCGTGGCGCTGCGCCGTGACGACGCCTGTTATGTGGTCGATGCCCGCCTGGCGCTGGACGATTTCAAGAGCGAGACCGGCGTCGATCTTTCCACGCCCGAGACGGACGAAGATGTGGATTCACTGGGCGGGCTGGTGACGGCGTTGTTGGGCCGGCTGCCCCAGCGCGGCGAGATCATCGCCCATCCCGGCGGCTATGAATTTGAAATATTGGAAGCCGATCCGCGCCGGGTGCGGCGGCTGCGCATTTGTCCGCCGCCGGCCAAATGAATTTCTTGTCTGCCATCGGAACCGGGATCAAAGGCCTGACCGGCTGGCGGCGGCTTGGCTTTGCCGTGGCCGCGGGCGCGTTTTCCGCGCTGGCTTTTGCGCCGCTGGAAATTTTTCCCGCATTGCTTCTGGGCTTTGCGGCGTTTGTTCTTTTGTTGGATGGCGCGGATAAAAGCGCCCGCCCTTTGCGTGCCGCCTTTATCGCGGGCTGGGGTTTTGGTTTTGGCCAATTTCTGATCGGGCTGCATTGGATTGGTTATGCCTTCCTGGTCGATCCGACTTCCCATCTTTGGCAGATGCCGTTTGCGCTTTTGATTCTGGCGGCAGGGCTGGCGCTGTTTCCGGCCCTTGCCGCCATGGCGGCGCTGTATTTCTGGCAGGACGGGCCGGGGCGGCTTCTGGTGTTCGCGGTTTTTTATGCGGCGCTTGAATGGTTGCGCGGGCACATCTTTACCGGCTTTCCCTGGAACCTGCCGGCCTATGGCTGGGGCGCATCTTTAAGCGTGCTGCAAAGCCTGTCGGTGCTGGGCGCTTATGGGCTTTCTTTTCTCACCGTGCTTCTGGGCGCATCGCTGGCGGAATTCTGTTCGGGCAAATGGCGCGCCCCTGCGATCCTGATCGTTCTGTTCGGATTGATCTGGGCGGGCGGCGCCGCAAGGCTCGCGGCTGAGCCGGTGGCGTTATCGCCAACCGTGGCGCTGCGCATCGTGCAGCCCGACATTCCGCAACAGGAAAAAGAAGTGTCCGCGCTTTATCTGCGCAACTGGCGCAGGCTGCTGGATCTGAGCGTGGGAAAAGGCAATCCCAATGTCATCATCTGGCCGGAAGCCGCCCCACCGCCTTTTCTGTTCGACCGGGAACCGTCAGCGCTGGATGTGATCAGTCAGATCACCGCGCCGGGACGAACCCTCATCACGGGCGAAGTGCGGGCGGAGCGCACGACGGATAAATTGTCATTCTTCAACAGCCTTTACATTTTTTCGCCGGCGCATGCTCCGCAGGTCTATGACAAATTCCATCTGGTGCCGTTCGGCGAATATGTGCCCTTCGCCTCGGTGCTTAATCGCATCGGCATCACCAAGCTGACAGAAGGTCAGGAAGGTTTTTCCACCGGCGACGTCCCGCATAGCTATCTCCTGGACAATGCGCCGGCCGTGGTGCCGCTGATTTGCTATGAAATCATCTTTCCTGGTGCGGTGCTGCCGGATGGCCAGCGCCCCGGCTGGATCGTCAATGTCACCGATGATTCCTGGTTTGGCCCCTGGGCCGGGCCTCATCAGCATCTTCTGATTGCGCGGGCGCGTGCAATTGAAGAGGCATTACCCGTTACACGTGCGGCCAATACCGGGATATCAGCGGTCATCGATCCTTATGGCCGGGTGGTGGCGCAGCTGGGCCTGGGCCAGATGGGGGCCCTGGACGCGCATTTACCAATTGCCGCACCGCCGACCCTTTACGCGCGTTATGGCGATCTGGTGTTCCTGCTGTTGTTAACCTCTGGGGCAGCGCTGGCCTTCGTTCTGGCGCGAAAGTAACAACGGCAAAATTTATTTCTTTCAGTTCTGTGACTATTGCGGGTAAGTTCCCGGCCGGCAACAAAAGCGTGTGTGTGTTGTGCCCAAGAAACAAGCCAATCCGATCGATGGTCAGGTCGGAAGCCGCGTGCGTATCAGGCGGATGCTGATAGGAATGAGTCAGGAAAAACTGGGCGATTTGCTCGGCCTGACATTTCAACAGGTCCAGAAATACGAAAAAGGTGTCAACCGCATTGGTGCGGGACGCCTGTACGAGATTTCGCGCATTCTGGATGTGCCGATCGAATTTTTCTATGAAGGCGTGGCGGGTGGCGCGGGCGGCTCTGCCGAACCCGAAAGCGCGCCCTTGATGGAATTTGTTTCGTCGGGTGAAGGCATGCAGCTCAGTCTCGACTTCATGAAGATCAAGGACCCTAAAGTGCGCAAGCGCGTGCTGGACCTTGTGAAAAGTCTGGCGGAAGAAGAATCCGAATCGTAAGCCCTATTTCGGGCGTGCGGCTTTTTCAGCGAGGCCCGACTGGCCTTCGCGCTGCTTCAGCGCGGCATAGACATCATCAGGCGTGATGCCGGCTGCCGCCCACAGCACCAGCAGATGATACAGCACATCGCCAGATTCAGCGGCCAGCTGCGCCTTGTCGCCCGACACCGCGGCCAGCACTGTTTCCACCGCTTCTTCGCCGAATTTCTTGGCGCATTTGGCCACGCCTTCGGAAAGAAGTTTGGCGGTGTAGGACTGGGATGTATCGCCTGCGTTTTTACGCGCGGCGATGGTGGCGAAAAGCCGGTCTATCGGGTGGTCCGTCATGACGGTGAAATAGCATGACCCGGCCTTAAAGCCCAAGCCGGGCGAAAATATCGTCTGGCGTGGCGCCCGCTTCGCGCAAAGCCCGCAGCGTGACGGCCTGATCGCGCTTGGAAAATTTGTGGCCGGCCTCGTCCAGGATCAGGCGGTGATGGGCATAGGCCGGTTCGGGCAGGCCCATCAGTGCCTGCAGCAGGCGCTGGACATGGGCGGCGGGCAAAAGGTCTTCGCCCCGTGTCACCAACGTTACCCTCTGGAAGGCGTCATCCACCACCACCGCCAGATGATAGGCGGCGGGCACATCCTTGCGCGCCAGCACCAGGTCACCGAATTTCAAAGGCTCGACGGCGATGGCCTGGTTCTTTTCGCGAAAACTTAGCGGGCCGGCGCGTTCCGCTGCTTTGGCCGCGTCCAGCCGCAAGGCATAGGGCGCGCCGGATGCCAGACGTTCCTGTCTTTCGCTTTCGGACAGATGCCGGCAGGTGCCGGGATAAAGCGGACCATCTGGACCATGGGGAGCCTGGGATGCGCGCACGATTTCGTCGGCGATTTCCTTGCGGGTGCAGAAGCAGGGATAAGTGAGGCCCCGCGCCGTCAGGGTATTGAGTGCCTGCTGGTAAGCGTCCATGCGGGTTGACTGGCGGATCACCGGTTCTTCCCAGCGTAAGCCCAGCCAGGCCAAGTCTTCAAAAATCGCGGTGATAAAGTCTTCCCGCGCCCGGCCCTGATCCAGATCCTCGATCCGCAGCAAAAAGCGTGCGCCCGCCCGCGCTGCCATGACGGCGGCATAGGCATGGCCCAGATGCAGATAGCCGGTTGGACTTGGGGCGAAGCGCGTGACAATCATGGGCGGCAATCTAATCCTTATTTTGAAAAATGAGTTTGCCCTCTCTCTCCGGCCCGCGTCTTGAACCCCTGAAAGGTCCCGCCACCCATCTGGTGGTGCTGGTGCATGGCTATGGCTCTGACGGCGAAGACCTGATCGGCCTGGCGCCGCATTGGCAAAAACAGATGCCGGGCGCGGCCTTTGCCGCTCCCAATGCGCCCGATCCGGTGCCCGGCTCGTCTGGCTATCAATGGTTTCCCATTTCCCGCATCGATCCCAAGGAAATGCAAAAAGGCGTGGAAAGTGTGGGCCCCGTGCTGGACCGCTTTCTGGATGAGGAATTGGCGCGGTTGTCCTTGCCCCCCGAGCGGCTGATTCTGATCGGCTTCAGCCAGGGCACCATGCTGTCGCTGCAGGTGGGCCTTCGGCGCGCGGTCGCTCCCGCGGCCATTGTCGGCCTGTCGGGGATGCTGGCCGGCCCGCCACCGGAGCGGGGCGATGGGCCGCCGGTTTTCCTGGCCCATGGCGATGCCGATCAGGTGATTCCGGTTCAGGCCATGCTGATGGCGGTCTCGGCCCTGGGCGAAGCAGGCTATCGGGTGCAATGGCATCTGGCCCATGGCGTGGGCCATGGCGTGGATCCTCAGACCATCGATCTAGCGGGCGATTTCATGGAATTGGCCGTATCCGGGCATCTGGTGGGGAGCGGGCCGGCCTCATCGCTGCTGAAGGCGCAACGCCTTTAAAACCGGGCCGTAATGCCTCTGTCACAGGGGTTTGGCACACCTTGGCAGGGGCGCAGAATCGCCCTTAGTATTGCCTGCCGAAGGAGAAACATCTTCACAGGGATCGCGCCGTGTTAGCCCCTCTGCGCTCCGCCACCGCCTGTCCCGCGCTGGTGCTCAATGCTGACTATCGGCCGCTCAGCTATTACCCGCTGTCGCTCTGGTCATGGCAGGACACCATCAAGGCGGTGTTTCTGGAACGCGTGACCATTCTGGAAGAATATGACCGGGTGGTGCGCTCACCCACCTTTGAGATGCGGCTGCCGTCGGTGGTTTCGCTCAAGACCTATATCCGCCCGGCGCGCAATCCCGCCTTCACCCGCTTCAATGTTTTTCTGCGCGACGAGTTTGAATGCCAATATTGCGGCGTGGATGAAGAGTTGACGTTTGATCATCTTATTCCCCGCTCCCGGGGCGGACGCACCACCTGGGAAAATGTCGTCACTGCCTGCAGCCCCTGCAATCTCACCAAGGGTGGAATGATGCCGGCGCAGGCGCGCATGTTTCCGCGCCGGACGCCGCGCCAGCCCACGGTGACGGAGTTGCGCGAGAGGGGAAGAAAGTTTCCGCCCAATTATCTGCACGAGAGTTGGACGGATTATCTGTACTGGGATTCCGAGCTGGAGCCGTAGGCCCGCTCAGATTTTCTCTGAAAGCTTGATGGCCACGCGGCAGCCGGCTTTGATCGCTTCGCTGAGGAGGCGATAGCCGGGCGCGGTCTCCGCGCCATGATCCAGCGCCGTCTGGCGGTGCGAAGCTTCGTCGGCGCGAAAATCCTCAACCGTTTTCTTGAAGGCCGGCTCCTTGTCGCCCAAAGCTTCGATCTGGGCGGCATAATGTTCGTCAATCGCTTCTTCCACCGCCGCCGTGCAGGCGAAGGCGGCTTTCTCACCCATCAGGGCGGTGGCCGCGCCCAAGGCAAAACCGGCGACACGCCAGATGGGTTCCAGCGCGGTGGGCCGCACCCGGCGTTCATTGACCAGCTTGTCGAAAGTTTGCAGGTGGCGTTGTTCCTGCTCCGCCATATGACGGATCACATCCGCGCTGGCGCGGTTTTTCAGCACCGCCAGCTGGCCTTCGTAAATCCGCACCGCGCCATATTCGCCGGCATGATCCACCCGGATCATGGCCTCGATATCGGTGCTGGCGCCGGGCGCTTTGGGTTTGGCTTTACGCGGCATGATTTTCCTGTCTCAAGGCAAAGGCGCCAAGCCCCGCAATCAGGAATGAGAAGATGGCGTTATAGGCCGCCAGCGACAGGCCGAACAAAGACCATGTCACCACATCGCACTGGATCACCGGCACCACATTGCTGCCCAGAACAAAGCGCTGGCCGGTACAGGAAGTGGGGCCGGGCAGCAGATGCAGCTGCATGCCGGTCTGGTAAAGCCCGATCAGGCCGGAAATCAGAACCAGTGCGACACAGAGCCAGGCCAGGGTGCGGGCATGGCCGCGCATCAGGCTCACGCCGATGATGCCGATAATGGCTGCGGCAATATGCGGCCAGCGCTGCCAATGGCACATTTCGCAAGGATTGACGCCGCCGATATATTGAAAGCCCAGCGCGCCAAGGATGAGCGCCAGGGCGGCAAGACCAACGCCAAGTGCAACCTTATCCGCGCGCAAAAATCGCCCCTTCATCCCCGAAAGCCTTGAATTCCAGCGCATTGCCGCTGGGATCGCAGAAAAAGAATGTCGCCTGTTCACCTGGCTGGCCTTCAAAGCGTATGCCGGGTTCGATGATGAAGGAAACTTTTTTTTCGGTAAGCCGTGCCGCCAGTTCCCGCCATTGCGGCATGGAAAGAATCGCCCCGAAATGACGCACCGGCACATTATCGCCATCAACCAGATTATGATGCTGGTGTCCGGCGTCATTCGGGCTTAAATGAGCGACGATCTGATGACCGAAAAAATCGAAATCCACCCAATCCGCGCTCGAGCGTCCTTCGGGACAACCGAGCAGTTCGCCGTAAAAGGCGCGGGCTTCGGCAAGATCGCGCACGGGAAAGGCCAGATGAAAACGCGGACGGGCATGCATGCCCTGAGATTAAACGCATGCCGCTGAAAATGCGAGCGGTGCTGGCCCTGTTCAAAAAGAAGAAGCCGCGCAAGCCTTCGGTGACGCGCGAGCTTTTGGCGATTGACGGCGAAAGCGTTGCGGTGCTGGTGCGGCTCAATCCCCGGGCGCGGCGCATTGTTATGCGCGTCAATCCGGTAAGCGGCGAGGTCACCGTCACCGCGCCGTCGCGGGTGGGGCGGGCGGCCGCGCTGGCTTTTGTGCGCGGCGAGACAGGCTGGGTGCGCACCCAGCGGGCTGCCGCCCCCGGCGGCGTGGCGCTGGCGCCCGGCGCTGCGGTGCCGTTTCTGGGAACGATGCATCGCATTCAGGTGGCGCAAAAGCGCGGACCATCGCCGGTATGGCGGGAAGAGGGTGTGATTTATGTCAGCGGCCGCACCGAACATGCCGCCCGGCGGCTGAAGGATTTTTTCAAGCGCACGGCGCGGGAAGAGTTTGAAAAAAGCGCGCTGGGCTTCGGAGCGCAACTGGGCGTCAAGCCCACCCGCATCACCATGCGCGACACCGCCAGCCGCTGGGGTTCATGCTCATCGGCGCGGTCGCTGTCATTTTCCTGGCGGCTGATTTTTGCCCCCGATTATGTGCGCGACTATGTGGTGGCGCATGAAGCGGCGCATATGAAGGAAATGAATCACGGGCCGCGTTTCTGGGCGCTGGTGGATGACCTGACACCCCATGCCCGCAAGGCGCGCAAATGGCTGCGCGATAACGGGCGCAATTTGCTGCGCTATAACTAGCTAGATACCACTGAATATACTGTTCAGGATGCTCTCGAAAGTCCCAGGCTTGTCAGCGCCGGGCTTTTCGTCGGACGCGGGCTGCGCGGTTTCGGACTGGGTTGTCGCGGCATCCCCCACCAACGCATCGCCGGTGAGGGGACGAACCGGCAGGCCCTGTTCCGCATTGGCCATGAAAGCATGGAAAATATGCGCCGGCACGCCGCCGCCGGTGGCGGTGAGGCCCGGCGCCTTGTGCATGGGCGCGGAATTGTCGTTGCCGATCCACACGCCGGTGACCAGATCGGCGGTAAAGCCGACAAACCAGGCGTCATGGGAATCCTGGGTGGTGCCGGTCTTGCCCGCGGTGGGGCGATCTTCCAGCCGCGCCGCCTTGCCGGTGCCAGTGGTGACGGTTTCGACCATCAGTTTCAGCATCGCCGCATTGTTATCTGGCGACATCACCGGTTCTGTGACGGCGGCTTTGCGGGAATAAAGAATTTTGCCCTCCCGCGTGTGGACGGACAGAATGGCGAAAGGCGCCACGCTGGTGCCGCCATTGGCGAAGGCGGCGTAAGCGCCGGTCAGTTCCAGCGGCGTGACGCCGGAGGTGCCCAGCGCCAGCGATGAGACTTCCGCCAGTGGTGATGCGATGCCCAGCCGCCTGGCGGTGCGGGCCACTTCCTTGGGACCCACTTCGTCGGTCAATTCCGCCGCCACGACATTGGAGGAATCGGCGAAGGCCTTGGTGAGGGTGATATCGCCTTCAAATTCGCCTTCGAAATCCGAAGGCTTCCAGCCGTGAATATCCACCGGCCCGTCATGCAGGATGTCGTCGGGCGTATGGCCGTGTTCAAAAGCGGTCAGATACACAAAGGGTTTGAAGGCGCTGCCGGGCTGGCGCTGGGCGTCGCTGGCGCGGTTAAAGCCGGATTCGCTGTAGGAACGCCCCCCCACCATGGCGCGGATGGCGCCGTCCGGCGTCATCGCCACCAGCGCGCCCTGGGTGGCGCCGATGCGGGTGCCTTCGCTGCGCAAGGTTTCATCCACGGCGCGTTCGGCCATGTCTTGCGTGGGAAGATCGAAACTGGTTTCCACAATCACCGGCTCGGTGCCGTTGCCGATCACGCTGTTCAGATGCGCCAGCACCCAGTCGGCGAAATAGCCGGAATCAGGCGTGCCCGAGCCTTTGACAATGCGTGGCCGCGTCGCCTGGGCCCGCGCCCGCGTGGCGTCGTCAATAAAGCCGGCATTTTCCATGGCGCGAAGCACGATCTGCGCGCGGGCCAGTGAGGCATCGCTGTCAGCCACCGCATTGTAACGGGCTGGGGCCTTGACGCTGCCGGCCAGCATGGCGGCTTCGGTCAGGCCGAGTTCGTTGGCGTGCTTGCCGAAGAATTTCTCGGATGCCGCTTCGATGCCGAAGACGCCGGCGCCGAAATACACCCGGTTCAGATAAAGCGTGAGGATCTGGTTTTTGGAGTAACGCGACTCCAGATAGATCGCCAGCATCGCTTCCTGCACTTTGCGCTCAAAGGTGCGGCCCGGCGTCAGGAACAAATTCTTGGCAAGCTGCTGCGTGAGGGTCGATCCGCCCTGCACCACATGGCCGGCCATCATGTTCACAATGCCGGCGCGGGTCATGCCGACCGGGTCAATGCCGAAATGATCGCGGAAGCGGCGGTCTTCGATGGCGATGAAGGCGTTAGGCACATAATCGGGAAGATCTTCGGCCTTCACCATCTGGCCCTGGGTCAGGCCGCGCCGCGCAATCTGGTTGCCGTGATCGTCCAGAATGGTGACGTCCCGGCTGGGGCCGGTGGCCAGAAGATTTTTGACGTCGGGCAGCTGGGACAAAAAATGCGAATAGAAAATCGCGCCGAAGATCGCGCCCCAGATCAGCAGCATCATCAGAACAAAAGGCCAGGCGGCTTTGCGTTTGGGCGGCGGTGGGGGCGGCGCGTCGTCTTCGGCGCGGGACTTGCGCCTTTTGCCTGAAGGTTTTTTTGCCGGGGCCCGCTTCGCCATGCCGGATTTATCGGACCGGGAGGGTTAACGGCTGTTAAACATTGGAGCGTCGGCCGGGAAAAGTGCGGAGAACCGCAGGTTCGAAGCGGTTTTCCGTCCGGCCGCGCGACCAAAAATAATCGTCGAGGCCAGATCAGCCCAGCCGATAACCGCCGCCTTCGGTCAGCAAAATCTTGGCCTGGCCTGGGTTTTCCTCGATTTTTCGCCTCAGGCGGTAAATGTGGGTTTCCAGGGTGTGGGTGGTGACAGCGGGGCTGTAGCCCCAGACTTCATGCAGCAAAGTTTCGCGCGGCACGGTGCGGCCGGCGGCATGCAGGAATTTGAGGATATTGGTCTCTTTCTCGGTGAGGCGCACCTTGCGCGCCCCGGTCAGCAGCTTGGCGCCGGGCCGGAACAGATAAGGCCCTATCTGGAAGGTGCGGTCTTCGCTGTCCGGGCCCAGCTGCGCCGAAAGCCGCGCCAGAAGCGCGGAAAGGCGAAACGGTTTGACCAGGCAGTCCGTCCCCATCATTTCATTTTCGCAGAGAAGCAAAACAGGCCGGCTTTTGCTGAGATCGCGGCTCAAGGCCTCACTGCCCTCTATCTGCGCATCTATGATCGCCATGTCATAGCCGCGATGGGCGCGGGCCTCAGCGGCCGAGGCCGCCTCGATCACCGCATAGGCGCCTTCGCGCGTCAGCTGTTCGGCCAGCGAATGGCGCAGCACCGCGTTCGCGTCCACCAGAAGAATATGCTTGGCGCTGGGCATGAAAGCTAAGGCACACTGATTTGATGACGGCGGACCATAGCCGCAGACGTCGGAAGCGGCAATTTCTGCCGGTTATGCTGACAAGGCTTTCACGAAAGTCCAGCAAGGAAGCGGAATTTGTTCTGGCAGGATGCTTGCTAGGGATTGGTTGTGACCCAGTTAAATCCCCTTGCCGGTACCTTGAAAGCGCCGAACCTGCCGCAAATGGCGGGCGCCACGGCTGCGTCATCGGATTCGGGCAGCGGTTTTTCCTTTCATGACCTTATTTCCATCGTCAATCCGCTGCAGCATCTGCCGGTGATCGGCACGCTGTATCGCGCCATTAC
This sequence comes from uncultured Alphaproteobacteria bacterium, assembly GCA_903922545.1. Next base: position 16,527 of record CAIXUE010000328.1, read on the forward strand.
CGGCGACACGATCGGCACGGCGGAAAAGATCGCGGGCGATACGCTGTATGGCGGCATGTGGGGCGCGGTTTCCAGCATCGCCGATGCCGCGTTTGAAAAGATCACGGGCAAGGATTTCGGCGACACGGTTTTGGCCATGTTCACCGGCAGCGGCAAGCCCGCGCCGGTTGCGGTGGCTGCCAACACCGCGCCTGTGCCTGCAATGGCCACACCGGCCAATCTGGCCATGCCGGCGCCGGACGCCAATATCAGCGCGCTCACGGCGGCTCTGGCCAGCAAAGGCGTGAACAACGATATCGCCCAGCGGGCTGTTGCCGCCTATCAGAGAAGCATGGCGTTGCCCGGCATTGCCCTGGCGGCGGCACAATAAGTTATACTCCCCTTTATGGATTTGATTGTTTCCGCTTCGCCACAAGGCGCGGTGCTGGATTGGGGTGCGGGGCCACGGCGCTGCGCCATCGGTCCGGCGGGCATCGCGGCCAAGCTGCGCGAAGGCGATGGCGTCACGCCCCGGGGCGTTTTTGAATTGCGCGAGGTTTTTTACCGCGCCGACCGGATTGCGGCACCGGCAACGGTTCTGCCTTTGTGGAAAATCGAACCCGATGATGGCTGGTGCGATGCGCCGCAAGACCAGGGTTACAACCGGCTGGTGAAACTGCCTTACACGGCCAGCGCGGAAAATCTGTGGCGCGAAGATCATGTCTATGACCTGATCGTGGTGGTCGGCTTCAATGACGATCCGGTCTATGCCGGCAAGGGCAGCGCGATTTTTCTGCATCTGGCCAAACCGGATTTTTCGCCCACGGCGGGCTGTGTGGCGATGGCGGAAAGTGATCTGCGCGCGGCGCTGGAGCAGCTTCAGGCGGGCGATAAAATCAAAATCAGCTAAATCCGCGACCCAAAGATCGCCGTGCCCACCCGAACATAAGTCGCGCCAAAGCGGATCGCCATTTCAAAATCTCCGCTCATCCCCATGCTGAGTTCGCTCAGATCATTGTCGCGCGCCAGTTTCTGCAGGAAGCCGAAATGCGGCGCGGCGTCCTGATCAACCGGCGGAATGCACATCAGGCCGGTGACGGGCAGGTTCAAATTGCGCGCATAAGCAATAAGCCCGGCGGTCTCAGCCGGCAGCACACCGGCTTTCTGGTCTTCTTCGCCGGTATTCACTTGCACGAATAATTTTGGGCATTTGCCGCTTTTGTCACGCTCCGCCGCCAGGGCGTCGGCCAGCTTTGGCCGGTCGAGTGTCTGGATGCAGTCGAACAACGCCACAGCTTCTTTGACCTTGTTGGTCTGCAGCGGCCCGATCAGGTGCAGTTCCAGGTCGGGATGCTCACGCTTCAGGGCGGGGAATTTCTTTTCGGCTTCCTGCACCCGGTTTTCGCCAAACAGGCGTTGGCCCGCGCTCAGTGCTTCGCGGATGCCCCCTTCGTCCACGGTCTTGGAAACCACCACCAGATGGGTGGCGGGCGCCGGTTTGAAAGCGGCCTTTCGCGCCGCCTGGATGCGCGCCAATATGGTTTGGAGATTTTCGGGAATGCTCATGCCGGATGCCCTGTCGCGCGCCAAACTAGCAAGAGCCGCTTTGGGCCTCAATGCGGGCGCGCTGCTTTTGATAACCGATGATCTGCGTCTTGCTGACCCTTTGGCGGCGGCGCGGGCGCTACCACACGGAAGCCTGATCATTCTTCGCAGCCGGGATGCCAAGCGACGCGCCACGCTGGCGCGGCAATTGCGCCCCATCGCACGCAAGCGCGGCTTGATCCTGCTGATTGCCGATGATCCGGCGCTGGCCCGCGCCGTGGGCGCGGCGGGCCTGCATTTGCCGGCGGTGCGCGCCCATGAGGTAGGCCATTGGCGGGCAAGACATCCCCATTGGCTGATTACCGCCAGCGCCCATTCGCTGGAAGCCGTGCTGGCGGCGCGTCATGCCGATGCGGTGCTGTTGTCGCCGGTCTTTGGCACCCAGAGCCATATAGGCGCTGCCGCCTTGTCACCGGCACGGGCGCGGCTGATGGCGCTGGCATCACCCGTGCCGCTTTTCGCGCTGGGGGGTGTGACGGCGAAGAATGCCGGATTGTTGTTTGGCTTTGCCGGCATCGCGGCGATTGGCGCGCTGACGCTTTAGCCCGCGGTTTTCAAAGTCAGATGCAGGAAGACCGCATCCAGCCCGATGCGCGGACTGTTGTTATAAAAAAGCCCCGTGCCGCGCTGGTAAGTTTGATGCTGCCAGCCGCTGCTTACTTCAATGCTGTTGCTGAAATTATATCCCAGCGAAGCCTGATAGCCGGTAAGAGCCAGATGCGGCGCGCCCGGCACCTGGCCGGCATTGCCGTCGCCATATTCGGCGCCTAGCACCCAGGAATCATACGTCACAGCCGCGCTGGCATCACTGACACGTGTGGTGGCGGATTTGAAGCTGCGCGGAATTTGGAAGGCATAGGCATTGCTTTGCCGCCAGGCGCCGCCCAGCGACAAGGTCAGGTCGTCATTGATGGCATAATCGGCGCGCGCGCCGGTGCCCAGATCGCTGACGCCTTCCTGTCCCACAGGCTTGTGTTCGGCCCGGCCCAGCGCCGCGCCGCCATAGGCGCTGAGCGTCACCGGCCCCACATCGCCGGAATATTTCAGCGCGCCTTCCCAGATATCGGCCTGACGGCCCGCCACATGCGGGCCTTCACGTAAAAAGGGCAGCACGTCTTTGCCCTGATTGGGCGTGAAGGAGAGCGCGATCTGCACCCCAAACACATTGGGGCTGAGATAGACGAACTTGGCGTAATTGGACGATGCGCCCACTTCAGTGCGCAGCGCGAAAATATCGGTGAAGGCATGTTTGGTGGAAGGATCGCGGAAAAATGTGGTCTGGGGATCGTCCAGCGAAACCTGCGGATCGACCTGCGGCCCCGTCACGGCAAGCTGATAGGCCGCGCCATCGGTCTGGCCGATCTCAAGCTTGCCAAGGCCCGTGCGGGCTTCGCCATAAGCCTGTTCAAAGACATCGCCATTGTAGCGCCCGCGCGACAACACATCGCTGGCGGCGATGGTGGCGTCCAGCCCCAGCGACAGGCCGCTGTCGAAATCGCGGTGCAGGCGGGGCATCAGCTTGCCCACCCCGCTGGCGTTCTGGTCCCCGTGGCCTGTGGAGGTGAACACCGCGCCAGAGGCCAGCGCCCCCACATCCAGCTGCGCATCGCCGGGAAAGAGCTGGTATTGCGGGATTGTGCCGTCCCAGGGCGCGGCGGCTGCCGGGGCCATGCCGGCCAGGGCCAACATCATCACTAGGCGCTTGCGCACTCGATCTTACCCTTTGGCAATTTCGGTCTAAGTGCTTCTAACATAAGCCGATCTTTGGCCCCGCCGCCACCCTTCCCGCCGTTGCGTCCGCCCATGGGGGCAAGTATAAGCCAAACAGGCTAATCGGGGGTGGCGGGCCCCATGGGCGCCGCCAGTCGAAGGATAGAGTAACCCGATGCGAATTCTGCCTGTTCTGCTTTGCGTTTTGGTTTTGCCCCTCGCGGCCTGCGGCTCCAGCAGCGACACCACCACCAATATGGACACCGGCGCCACCATCGTGGCCGGCGCGGGCAGCAACCGGCTGACCCTGGGCGTCAATTCCTATCTGTGGCACGCCACGCTCGACACGCTGGCCTTCATGCCGCTGCAAAGCGCCGATCCCTTTGGCGGTGTGGTGATCACGGACTGGTATGTCGCCCCCAACGCTCCGGATGAGCGGCTGAAAGTCACCATCTATATCCTGGACCGGGCGCTGCGCGCCGATGGTTTGAAAGTGGTGGTGTTCCGCCAGACCCGCAATGCGGCCGGCTGGAGCGATTCCCAGCCCAACCCCGACACCGCGCACAAGCTGGAAGACGCCATTCTTACCCGCGCCCGCGAACTGCGGCTGGCGTCGCTCGACCAGAGCACATAATTTTCCGTATCGTTCAGCCGCCGCCGATCGGCCGGGGGCGCCGTATCAGAAGGCTTGAACAAAATGGCGCGCTATAACGCCAGAGAATCCGAAAGACACTGGCAAAGCGTGTGGGATGACCGCGCGCTGTTCGTGACGCCCACCGCGTCTGACAAGCCCAAATGCTATGTGCTGGAGATGTTCCCCTATCCGTCGGGGCGCATCCATATGGGCCATACCCGCAATTACACCATGGGCGATGTCATCGCCCGCTTCCGCCGCTCGCAAGGCTATAACGTGCTGCACCCCATGGGCTGGGATGCGTTCGGCCTGCCCGCCGAAAATGCCGCCCGCGAACGGGGCGTAAGCCCACGCGACTGGACGTATGAAAATATCGCCGCGATGCGGGCCCAGCTGAAGATGATGGGGCTTTCCATCGATTGGAGCCGCGAATTCGCCACCTGCGATCCGGCCTATTATCACCAGCAGCAGAAGCTGTTCCTGGATTTCTACAAGGCCGGTTTTGTCTATCGCGGCGAAGCGGATGTGAACTGGGACCCGGTCGATATGACCGTGCTGGCCAATGAGCAGGTGATTGACGGGCGCGGCTGGCGTTCGGGCGCGATTGTGGAACGGCGCAAGCTGAGCCAATGGTTTTTCAAGATCACGGATTTTTCCGAAGAATTGCTGACCGCGCTGGATACGCTGGAGCGCTGGCCGGAAAAAGTCCGCATCATGCAAAAGAACTGGATCGGGCGCAGCGAAGGGCTGCGCTTTGCCTTCCAGTTGTCGGACGGCGGCAAGCTGGATGTTTTCACCACCAGGCCCGACACGCTGTTCGGCGCAAGTTTTGTTGCTTTGTCGCCCGAACATCCTTTGACCCAGGAACTGGCCAAGACCGACAAGAAGCTGGCCGAATTCATCGCCGAATGCCGCAAGACCGGAACAGCGGAAGCCGAAATCGAAAAAGCCGAAAAGCTAGGTTACGACACCGGGCTGACCGCCGCGCATCCGTTCGATCCCAGCTGGAAGCTGAAAGTGATGGTGGCCAATTTCGTGCTGATGGGTTACGGCACCGGCGCGATTTTCGGCTGCCCCGCGCATGACCAGCGCGACCTGGATTTCGCCCGCAAATATGGCCTGACCGTGACGCCGGTGGTGGTGCCGTCGGACGCCGATGCCAAAAATTTTGCCGTGGGAGCCGAGGCCTATACCGGCCCGGGCAAGCTGGCCAATTCACGCTTCCTGGATGGCATGACGGTGGAAGAAGCCAAGGCCGAAGTGGCCAGCCGGCTGGAAAAAGCCGGCATCGGCAACCGCACTGTCAATTACCGCTTGCGGGACTGGCTGGTGTCACGCCAGCGGCCCTGGGGTTGCCCGATCCCCATGGTGCATTGTGAAAAATGCGGCGTGGTGCCGGTGCGCGAGGCTGATTTGCCGGTGCGCCTGCCCGAGGTGATTGATTTTTCGCGCAGCGGCAATCCGCTGGACCGCGATGCAGCCTGGAAGAACACGACATGCCCCGGCTGCGGCGGCGCGGCGGTGCGCGATACCGATACGCTGGATACGTTTGCGGATTCGTCCTGGTATTTCGCCCGCTTCACCGATCCCACCTCGGACACGCCGGTCAACAAAAAGGCGGCGGATTACTGGCTGCCGGTGGATCAATATATCGGCGGCATCGAGCATGCAATTTTGCATCTGCTGTATGCGCGCTTCTTTACCCGCGCCATGCACCGGCTGAACCTGGTATCGGTGGCCGAACCTTTTGCCGGATTGTTCACGCAAGGCATGGTCTGCCACGAGACTTACAAGGATGCGCAGGGCGCCTGGGTTGCGCCCGATGACGTGGAAAAGAAAGACGGCAAGGCATTTTTGAAAAGCTCGGGCGCGGAGGTCGAGATCGGCCCGTCCGAGAAAATGTCCAAGTCCAAAAAGAATGTGATCGCGCCCGAAGGCATCATCGACGTTTATGGCGCCGATACCATCCGCTGGTTCATGCTGTCGGACACCCCGCCCGAACGCGACATCGAATGGACCGATGCGGGCGCCGAAGGCTGCTGGCGTTTTGTCCAGCGCGTCTGGCGTCTGGCGGGCGAGGCGGAAGGCCTGGCCCCGGCGGGAACAGCGCCCAAAGCGGAAGACGAAGTTTCCAAAACCTTGCGCCAGGCCACGCACAAGGCCATTGCCGCGGTGACGGAAGATTTGAGCGCTCTGCGTTTCAACCGCGCCGTGGCGCAGGCCTATATGCTGTCCAACGCCATTTCCGAGGGCGAAAAGGCCGATGCCTCGGTGCGGCGCGAAGCGGTGGAAACCCTGGTGCTGCTGACCGCGCCGATGATGCCGCATCTGGCGGAAGCCTGCTGGCAAGCGCTGGGCCACACCAGCCTGGCGGCTGAGACGCCCTGGCCGAAACATGATCCGGCGCTGCTCAAATCCGACAGCGTCACCATCGCGGTGCAGGTCAATGGCAAGCGCCGCGGCGAAGTCACGGTGGCCGCGGACGCCGACAGCAAAAGCGTCGAAGCCGCTGCGCTGGCGCTGGATGGCGTGATCCGCGCCCTGGATGGTGCGGTCCCCAAGAAAGTGATTGTGGTTCCGGGCCGCATCGTCAATATCGTGGCATGATGCAGCCCCCTCTGCCCTTCGCATCGCAAGCGCTGCTACGGGCATCTCCCCCGCCAGCGCGCTTACGCGCGCGCAGGGGAGCCCGGCCTGTGTTTGCATATGCTGTTTTGCTTGTGGCGCTTTTGCCCCTGCTGGCGGGCTGCGGGTTTCATCCCCTGTACGGCGATGCGCGGTTGCAGCCGCAATTGACGTCCATTTTTGTCGAACCGGTGGCCGAGCGTGATGGCTATGAACTGCGCAATACGCTGATCAATCTGCTGGACTCCAATGGCGTGTCCGCCGGCAAGGCCTATCACCTGAAATTGCTTCTGAACGAAACCAACCAGGGCGTGGCGCTGCAGAATGACGCGACCATCACGCGCTACAACGACACATTGACGGTCGTTTATGTCCTGACCGATGCCACGGGCAAGGAAGTCACCCGTGGCACGCAATCGAGCTTGGCATCCTACAATACGGTGACTTCGCCTTACGCCACCCTGGCGGGGCAGCAGGATGCTGACAAGCGCGCCGCCCAGGAAATCGCCGAACGCATCCGCCTGAATCTGGGCGTCTTTTTCCGCCGCCGGGACGGGCGATGATCGTCCAGCCTCGCGATGCGGATCGCTTCGCCGCCGCGCCGCCCAAGACTTTGCGCGTGGCGCTGTTGTTCGGTCCCGATTCCGGTCTGGTGCGCGAGCGCGCGGAAAAACTGATGAAATCGGTGGTGCCCGATATCAGCGACGCCTTCAATGTCGCCGATCTCAGCGAAGCGGTGCTGGACGCTGATCCGGCGCGGCTGGCGGATGAAGCCGCCGCCATATCCATGATGGGTGGCCGGCGGGTGGTGCGGGTGCGCGGCGCCGGCAATGATCTGACGGCTTTGTTTGAAAGCTTTCTGGAAGACCCGCCCGGCGATGCACTGGTGGTGGTGGAAGCGGGTGATCTGTCCAAGGGCACGGGCCTGCGCAAACTGTTTGAGGATGACGATAGTGCTGCCGCGATTGCCTGCTATGCGGACACGGCGCGGGGCCTGGAAGAGGTGGTGCGCGATTCTCTGCGCGCTGAAGGTTTGAGCATCGCGCCGGATGCGCTGGCCGAAGCGGTGTCGCGGCTGGGCTCGGATCGCGGCGTGTCGCGGCGGGAACTGGAAAAGCTGGCACTTTATTGCCAGGGCCAGAAAAGCATCAGCCTGGATGACGTGCGCGCCGTAATGGGCGATGAAGCCGGTGCGCGGGCCGAGGAAGCGTCCGACGCAGCGGGCAGCGGCGATTTCGCGCGCCTTGATCTGGCGCTGGAACGGCTCTGGACGGCGGAAATGTCGGCCGTTGCCGTGATCCGCGGCGCCATGGGGCATTTCCAGCGCCTGGCTCTGGTGCGCGAAAACATGGCGCGGGGCGAAAATCTCGACAGCGCCATGCGCAAATTGCGTCCTCCGATCCATTTCCTGCGCCAGGATAGCTTCAAGGCCCAGGCGCAGCGCTGGAACAGCGAAAAACTTTACGACGCGCTGGACATGCTGCTGGAAGCGGAAGTCTTGACCAAGACCACCGGCGTGCCCAATGAAGCGGTCTGCGGCCGCACCCTGATGAACATCGCCGCCATGGCGAAAGGCCGGATGTAAATGCTCAAGGTTCGCGTCATTCCCTGTCTGGACATAAAAGACGGCCGTGTCGTCAAGGGCGTGAATTTTCTGGGCCTGCGCGATGCCGGCGATCCGGTGGAGCAGGCGATCATCTA
>CAIXUE010000329.1 GCA_903922545.1 uncultured Alphaproteobacteria bacterium
AAATCCAGTGAAAGTGGGATAAGCGGGCGAACGGCAAATCAGAGGGATTCTGTCATGCGTGAAACCGGAAAATCCATGATGCGACGGCTTCATGACGTGCGGTTTGGCGTGCGCTATTTCGTGGGCGACGGCATCGATATCGGGGCGGGCAACGACCCCCTCACCCTTTACCGTGAATTGTTTCCCGCCATGCGCAATCTGCGCGCCTGGGACATGCCCGATGGCGATGCCCAGGTGATGGCGGGCGTGGCCGACAACAGTTTTGACTTTGTGCATTCCAGCCATTGTCTGGAACATTTGCGCGATCCGGCCATCGGCTTGGCCAATTGGCTGCGCATTCTCAAGCCGGGCGGCCACATGATTGTGCTGGTGCCCGATGAAGATCTTTACGAACAGGGCCAGTTTCCCTCCAACCGCAACTTCGACCACAAATTCAGTTTCACCATTCACAAGCCGGGATCCTGGAGCAAAAGCAGCATCAATCTTTTCACGCTGCTGGCGGGGCTGGGCGATTCCGCCCAGATTTTGCGCGTCGAGCTTCTGGACGCGACTTATCGCTATGGCCTGCCGCCGCTGGACCAGACCATGACAGCGATCGGCGAATGCGCCATCGAATTTGTCATCCGAAAGCGGCCGGCTTCGGAAATCGCGCAAGGCGGCCGCCTTCCCGCCGCCGGTCAGCTGACCGCCGCGGATGTCCGCGCCCTCACCCAAGGCTGATCTTGCCCGCATGAGCGCACCTCTGGTTTCCCGCGATGCCGCCCTGGCGCTGGTGCAAGCCTGGCGCAAAGACGGCAAGCGTGTCGTGGCGCTCAGCGGCAGCTTCGACATCCTGCATTCCGGCCACGGCAATCTTGTTTCCGAAGCAAGGGCGGCCGGCGATGCCCTGATCGTGCTTTTGAACAGCGATGCTTCGGTGCGGGCCTATAAAGGCCCCGGCCGGCCCATCAACAACCAGCAGGCCCGCGCCACGGCTGTCGCCGCCCTGCCCGGGGTGGATGCGGTGATGCTGTTCGACGAGCTGGTGCCGCTGGCCGCGCTTTCTTTGCTGAAGCCGGATGTGGTGGCGAACGGGCCGGAATATGGCGCGGACTGTATCGAGCGGACCACCGTGGAAGCCTATGGCGGGCGCATTCTGGTGACATCGCCGCGCTCACATGAAAACTCCACCTCTGAAATCGCGCGCCGCCAGGGTATCGCCGCCAATCCGCGCGCCATATTGTTCGACCGTGACGGCACATTGATCGAAGATCCGGGCTACCTGTCGCGGCCGGAGGATGTGGTGTGGAAAGATGGCGCGATCGCGGCGTTGGACCGTCTGGCGGCGGCGGGTTATCGCCTGATCATCATCACCAACCAATCAGGAATTGGGCGCGGATATTTTTCACAAAGCGACATGGAAAAGGTTCACCGCCGCCTGAACGATGACCTTGCCGCTGCAGGCGTCACCCTCGCGGGCGTCTATTTTTGCCCGCACGGGCCGGACGCAGATTGCGATTGCCGCAAGCCAAAGACGGGACTGTTGCTGCAGGCCGCGCGGGAGCATGACCTGGACCTCAGCAAAAGCTGGATGATCGGCGACAAATGTTCGGACATTCTGGCAGGGCGCATGGCGAATATGCGCACCGCCCTGGTCTATCGTCCGGAAAGCTGCCTGCCCGCGCCGCATATCAAGACGGCAAGCCTCGGCGAAGCCGCGGACCTGATCTTGTCGCAGCCTTGAGAGATTTTACGAAAAGCGGATTTTACTGCGCGGCCATGGGATTGGCGCTGCCGCTGGGCGCGGTCGGCGAAACGGATGCCAGCGGCGCATAGGGATTGTAGCTCACGGTCCCGATGGTCTGGGCCGGGTTGGCGGCGGCATAATAGGTGCTTCCGGCCTGGGCGGCATAAGCATCCCAGTTGGGATTTCCGGCCGATTTGGTGACGAAAGCGCCATAAGGCACCAAAAGCGGGTTCAGCGGGCCGATAAGCGCCAGGCTGGTCAGAATCAAACCGGATTTCATAGGGTCTCTCCGTGAAGCAACGCAGCATGGCATGGCGCGCTGTTTTTGCCAACCCGAGGGCACATTAACGCCGCCGTTAAGAAGCTAGCGCGGATAGCCGGGCGCATCAGGCCGGGCTTCAGGATACCACAGATAGGCGTGCAGGATATATTTCGGCCGGTCGCGCGGCGGCAGACCGGCATGGGGGAAAAGCCAGAGTGGCGGAAAGATCGACAGCCGTCCCGCCGCGGGCGCCACGCTTACATCCAGGCCGGGAAAAACCGTTTCGCCGCCGCCAGGATCGTTGAGATACAGGATGGCGGTGACGAAGCGGCGGCTGTCGGCATCGTCCATCACATCCACATGTGGCGGAAAGGCTTCGCGCCCATCTGGCAGATAGCGCTTCATGCGGATTTCCTCAGCCAGCGGCTTTTGCGGCCAATAAGGTCCGATCTCCAGCGCTTGCCGGTATTGCTTGAAGCAGTTCATCATGATGGGCGCGATTTGTGCTTCCACATCCGGCCAGTGGCGGCTCACATTCAACTGCACGAAGCTGAAGCCGTCATCCACCCGCTTGCGCACATGCAGGTCGGCCGCCGCCTCGAAACGCTCGATCAGGGAACGGCATTGCCCATCGGCAAGCACGCCCTCATAGGCTTTCACATAATCAGACAGCAGTTTCGCCAAGCAGCAATCCCAAACGCGTGTTGAAAAAATTCAGCCGGGCGGCTTGGTGCCGGGGACCTGTTTGGTGACCACGAAATCCTTCAGCCGGTCGGCGGCGGGCGTGAATTTGGGTTCCAACTGCAGGGTCTTTTGATAATCGTAATAGGCCTGGGTGATGTTGCCGCTCAGTTGCTCAGCGACAGCGCGGTTGTAATAGCCGGCAAAAAGATAGGTGGGCCCCAGATCGATGCCATGATTGACGTCAGCCATCGCTTCGGTGAATTTTTTCTGCATGATGTAGGCGCCGGCGCGATCGACATAGGCGTCTGCCAGGTCGGGCAGAATGGCGAGACCGGCATTGTAATCGACCATGGCGTCGTCAATCCGGCCCAGCGAAATCTTGATCGCGCCGCGATTGACATAAGTGCCGGCCCGGTCGTGCGGCGTGAGCGCTTCGTTTTCCAGCGCCGAGGAACAGGTGGCAATTGCATCCACGGGCTCCGTGCCGGCCTTGGCCATCTCGTAACAGTCATGGGCGAGCTGGTTGCCCAAAACCAGAACCAGCGCCTGCGACGGCAGGGTGAGCGCGAACAGAGCGGCGAAGGTTGCCGACGCCAGAATTGAAAGGCGCGTTTTCATCCCGGTCTCCATGAAAATTGCTTCGCCCAAGTTTACATCGTTTTGGTTCGCCAAGAAAGCGGCTCTGCTCCGTCAAGTGACGGCGTAAAGCCCTTACGCAGCCGCAATGGTCATAATGTGATGGTTTGGCCGTCATAGGCGGGCTCGACCCCCGGCGGCAGGTCCCGCTTCAGGCTTTCATAGTCCATATCCACATGCATATTGGTCAGGATGGCGCGCTTGGGCCGTACCTTGGCGATCCATTCCAGGCTGCGCTCCAGATGGGCGTGGCTGGGATGGGGCGTGTGGCGCAGGGCATCCACGATCCAGCAATCAAGTCCTTCCAGCGCCGCAAAAGCGGCCTCGTCCAGCGCGTCGGTGTCGGGCGTATAGGCCAGGCCCCCGAAACGGAATCCCAGCGCGCGGATGCGGCCATGGCGAAGGCCAAAGGTTCGCACCATCAGATCGCCGCCAGGTCCGGGAATGGCGAAAGGCGCAAAAGGCTCGGCAATTTCATGGGCATTGAGAATGGGCGGGTAGTCGCTGCCCTCGGGCTGGACAAAGCAATAGCCGAATTTCTGCATCACGTCTTTCATGGCGCGCTGGTCGGTCCAGACATCAATCTTGGTACGGTTGTGAAGCACCAGCACGCGCAGATCGTCCATGCCGTGCAACTGGTCGGCATGGCCATGGCTGATCAAAACGCCATCCAGCCGGCTGACGCGCGCATCCAGCAGCTGCTGGCGCATGTCAGGCGATGTATCGACCAGAACGGCGGTTTCGCCGCTTTGCGATTTTTGGCGCACCAAAAGCGAACAGCGAGTGCGGCGGTTTTTGGGATTTTGGGGATCGCAGGCGCCCCAATAGCCTTCACCATTCTCGCCGCCCAGGCGCGGTACGCCGCCTGATGAACCGCAACCCAGAATACGAACTTCAAGCATGAGGAGGTTTGATCTTGGTGAAAAGGCGGAAAAAATTATCCGTGGTGGCGCGGGCCAGTTCGTCTTCGCTGACGCCCTTCAATTCCGCCAGCAGCCGGGCGGTATGAACGACAAAGGCCGGCTCATTGGTCTTGCCCCGGTGCGGCATGGGGGCAAGAAACGGCGCATCCGTTTCGACCAGCAGTCTGTCCAGCGGCACGGTTTTTATCACCTCGCGCAGGGCGGCGGAGTTCTTGAATGTGGCGATGCCGGACACCGAAATATAAAACCCCATTTCCAGCGCCGCGTCCGCCAGCTTTTGCGTACCGGTGAAGCAATGGATCAGGCCGGTGAAAGCGCCCTTGGCCATTTCCTCTTTCAGGATGGCGATGGTGTCGTCATCGGCGTCACGGGTATGAACGATCACCGGTAGTTTCGTCTGCCGGCCTGCCGCGATATGGGCGCGGAAATTCTCAGACTGGGCGATGCGCGGCGCATGTTCGTAAAAATAATCGAGACCGGTTTCGCCAATGCCGGCGACCTTGGGATGGCTGGTCTCTGCCAGCAATGGAGCCGGGTCGGACAGAAGCTCCTTCTCCGCCTCATGCGGATGCACACCCACACTGCACCAGACATCGGGAAATTTTTCCGCCACAGCACGCACGCCGGGAAAGCGGCTGAGTTCGGTGCCGATGCTGAGACAAACGCTGACGCCTGCATTTTTGGCGCGCGCCACCACACCGTCCACATCGCCGGCATAATCAGGAAAATCCAGATGGCAATGACTGTCCACCAGCATCAAATCGCTCCGGCCCGGCGGGCGGCGCGGGATAATTCGCGTGCGCCAGTCAGCAAAGTCTGGCGCGGCTCTAAATTCAGGCCATCGGCGCGGGCAAAGTTTTCCTTCAGCCGTGCCAGGGCCATCATCCAGGCGTCCAGATGCGGTACGCCGCTTTGCGCCTTGGCGCGGATGCGGGCCGACAGCGCCTCGACCAGGAAACCGCCCAGCCTGTCCAGCCCATCGGTGATGCGATAAAGCCGGTCGCCCAGCCCCAATAGCGCCACCAGATCGGGCGCCGCGGCATTTTCAATCAACCGGTCCGCTTCCACGGCCAGCGCCTGCCCATCGCCGCCGGCCAGTTGCAGCGCCGCACCCAGCGAGCCGCCGGAAAGCCGCGCCAGCTGAAGGCGTTCGGTTTCGCTGGCTTCCGGCAGCCAGGATTTCAGCACATCGGCCAGCAGCGTTTCCTCCAGCGGCCGCAGCACCAGACGCTGGCAGCGCGAACGTATGGTGGGAAGCAGGCGCCCCGGCGTGTTGGACAACAGCAGCAGCATGGCGCGGGCCGGCGGTTCTTCCAGCATTTTCAGAAGCGCGTTTGCGGCGTTGTCGTTCATTTCGTCGGCGGTATCGACAATGGCGACGCGCCAGCCGCCCGCGCCCGATGTCATGCCGAAGAAACCGGCCAATTTGCGGATTTCATCCACATTGAGATCGCGGCGCAGCTTGCCGGTATCGGGATTGATGCCGCGCTGGAGCAAAAGCAGGCCGGGATGGGCGCCGGCCGCCACTTGAAGACTGACAGGGTCGTTGGCGGCAAGCGCCAGATCTTCCGCGCCGTCAGCCTTTGCGCCATGGGCCAGAAGATAGCGGGCGATGCGAAACGCCATGGTCGCCTTGCCCACACCGGGCGGGCCGGAAATCAGCCATGCCTGGGGCGGGCGGGCGCCGCGAATGGCGCGGGCGGCAATGGCAAGCGCCGCGTCCTGCCCGATCAGCGACAGGGTTTTGCGCGGATGCGGAAATT
>CAIXUE010000330.1 GCA_903922545.1 uncultured Alphaproteobacteria bacterium
CCCACACCCGCATCGGCCGCCACGGTGTGCCGTTCAAATGCCTCAAGCTGCGCACCATGGTTTCCAACGCCGATGAGGTCCTGCGGCGCTGGGCGCTGGAAAATCCGGCGGTTTATGAGGAATTCCTGCGCACCTACAAGCTCAAGGACGATCCGCGCATCACCCCGATCGGCGGCTGGCTGCGCCGCACCAGCCTGGATGAACTGCCCCAGCTTTGGAATGTGCTGCGCGGCGATATGAGCCTGGTGGGCCCGCGCCCGGTAATCGCCCGCGAGCTGGAGGAATATTACGGTCCTGCCGCTCAGCTTTACATGCGCACCCGGCCCGGCATGACGGGCTTGTGGCAGGTCAGCGGACGCAGCGACACCAGCTATGAGCGCCGCATCATCCTGGACGAATGGTATATTCTGAACTGGTCGTTCTGGTACGACATCGTGATCCTGATCCAGACCGTCTGGATTGTGCTCACCGGCAAAGGCGCATTTTAATCAAGCGACGCTTTTCAGCACCGCGGCGATGACCCGGTCCTGCGCGCTTTCTTCCAGATAGGGATGCATCGGCAGGCTGACCACCTTGCCCGAAAGCTTTTCACTCACCGGCGTGGGCGCAGACGGATAATGTCCATAAGCCTTCTGTTTGGACAGCGGGATAGGATAATAAACCGCGGTCGGCACGCCGGCTTCTTTCAGATCCGCCTGAAATTTGGCCCGGTTTTCCACCTGCAGCGTATATTGCGCCCAGGTCGAGACCGCCCCATCGATCACGCGCGGCGACACAATGCGGTTGGTGCGTGAAAAGGCCTGGTTGTAACGCGCCGCCACCTTGTTTCTGAGATCGATCTCTTCCGAAAAGATTTTCAGCTTCTCGATCAGGATCGCGGCCTGGATGGTGTCGAGCCGCGAATTCATCCCGATATGGACATGCTCGTACCGGTCGCTGCCCTGGCCATGCATGCGCAGGGAAAGCAGCAGGTCCTTCAGCCCATCGTCATTGGTGAAACAGGCGCCGCCATCCCCATAACAACCCAAGGGCTTGGCCGGAAAAAAGCTGGTGGCCGCGGCATCGCCGATGGCGCCGGCCCGTTTGCCATCCAGCAAGCCGCCAAAACCCTGGGCCGTGTCGCAGAAAAGTTTGAGGCCTTCGCGCGCGGCAATTGGTGCCAGGGCGCGGTAATCGGCGGGTTGGCCGAACAGATCCACCGGCATGACAACCTTGGCTTTCAACTTACCCTCGCGCTTCACCAGCGCGATGGCCGCTTCCAGGCTGGCCGGATCCATGTTGAAGGTATCTTCCAGCACATCCACGAAAACCGGCGAGGCGCCGGCCAGGGCCACCACTTCACCGGTGGCGGCAAACGTGAAAGCCGGCACAAACACTGCATCGCCCGGGCCCACACTCCAGGCGCGCAGCACCAGCAGCAGCGCATCGGTGCCGTTGGCGCAGGCGATGGCGTGCTTCACGCCGGCCCACTGGGCAATGTCCTTTTCGAACTGGGTGACTTGCGGCCCCAAAATCCACTGGCCGCCTTCCACCGCCGCCTGGATCGCGTTGTTGAGCGGCTCGCCCAAACGTTTGCGCTGGGCCTGAAGATCGATAAAGGGAACAGGATCAGCCACGCATCACTCCACTGGAAAACAGATTCTTTTAAGGGGCGAGCCCGACCAGAGGCCACTCACCAGTCTGGCCGTCCTCCACCAGTCGCCTCGTGTCGGATGATACCGCTCGATCACCAGACGGGGCCGCAGTCGATCTATATATCCTTGAACCCACCGCTCCAAGATCCGTTTGCGCTCGACTAGGAGCCGCGTGCCATCCTCCTGCTCGACCACCAGTCCCTGCCGGATCAGGTCGGACATAATCCACCCGATAGTGCTCCGCGAAATACCCGAGGCCGC
>CAIXUE010000331.1 GCA_903922545.1 uncultured Alphaproteobacteria bacterium
CTTTGCGGTGGCGCTTGCGCTTTGCCGGAATTTCGCCCTGGCGCTGGCGGCGGCGCTGGCGCCGCTGCCCGGCATTCTTTGCTTTGGCACATCGGCCTATGCGGTGACTATCGCCTTCACGATTCTGGCGGCCACGGCTTTCGGCAATGCGATGTTGAACGAGGAAAATCTGCTTGCGGTCTTGCCGGGGCCGCTCAAGGCGCTGGGCGGCACGGTGCTGTTCGCGCTTTTGTGGTCGCTGCACACCCCGGTGCAATTGCCCAGCCTTTTGGGCGCGTCGGCATCGTCGGCGATTTTCCTTCCGGCACTGGCGCTCAGCTTACATCCTGGCGAGGCGGCGCGGACGCGCGCCAACCGTCAGCGTGAAGCCCTGCTGCGCGCCTCGGCTTTTATGGCGCCCATAACCGAGCCGCGCTGGAGCCTCAGCCTCAGCGGCGTGGGCCTGGTGCTGGCGGTGCTGGCGTTTTTCCAGATCACGGCCAAGCCGCCCTTGTTTGACGGTCTGGCGGCGCTGGCCGCCGGACTGATCCTGTGGGGCTTGGCCCGCGATGTCCGCGTCGGGCTTGCCGGTCTTGCGGCGGCGGGGCTGCTGCTTTTGTTCACCGGCGGGGTGAGCGGCGCGCTGCTGCTGTTCCTGTTTTTCGCCGCCGTACTGGGCGAGGCCATGACGGCCTGGCGTGGCGCGGGCGAGGGTATGTCGGCGGCCTTGACCCGCGCCCTGGAAGACCACGCCCCTTCAATCCTGTTTGCGGCATTGGCTGCGGCGATTGCGGCCGGGGCGCGTAGCGGCGCGTGGGGAGCCTTGCATGCCGGGCTGGGAATGATGGCCGCGCTCATCCTGTTTCCCGCTTTCGCGGGCGCGCTGCATCATCTTTTTCCGCCACGGCGCAGCGTCGAGGATATCTATCGTTCCGGGGCATAAGTTCACGGCCGTGTGCGCAACTGGCCCTCGTAATCGCGCTTTCCCAGCGGCACGCCGTGTATACGCAGAATGTCGTAAGCGGTGACGGCGTGGAAATGAAAATTGGGCAGCGAGAATGACAGCAAGAAGGTCTCCGGCGTAAAGGCAAGTCTTCGCGGCCCGATCTGAAGGATCAGATCCTTGCCCGCCCAGCTGTTGACTTCATTGGGATCGAACGCGTCCAGCGCCATTACGGCTCCGGCGACCATGGCCTGAAGATCGGCGAATGGCATCTCTCCCACCAGGGCGGGCGGCGCAAACACGCCGCTCTTCACGGCCTTCAGCCCCCAAACGGAATGGTGCACCAGAGCTTCAATCTGAAAATGAAAAGGCGCCATGTCATGGAAAAGCCGGGCGTTCACAAAGCCGTCAGGATCGACGCGGGTCTCGGCGCAGTGCCTGGCTGCACGTTCGAGGAAGCCGCGGACGGCGCTCACTGTCTGCAGGAAAGTCGGAACACTGAGATCGTAGAGTGTTGTCGCCATCGGCTTGCCTTGCTCGAACGGCCTAATGCTTCATGAAACCGGCGAGCAGCCTGTTCACGCCGGTGTCGATATCCTGCCAATGCGAAAGCTGGGCGCGCTTGAAGCGGTAGGACAGGGTCACGCCCGTGGCCACCGGCCGGTCTATCGCCAGACAATTGGGGCTGGGTAGATCCTGCGCCGGCCGTTCGCAGAGCAAAAGCAAAA
>CAIXUE010000332.1 GCA_903922545.1 uncultured Alphaproteobacteria bacterium
AGCGACCCTGACCTACAACGTCGCTCTGCTGCCGTACTCAGACCAAGCAGCAATTGCCCTAAAAAAGCCCGGCAGGTTTCTGCCGGGCTTTTTCTTTGTCGATTTCACTCTCAGGCGACTGCGTCGCGGTCCACAAGTGCCTCATCAGCACCCTGGCGGCGGATACAGGTCATGCCTTTCCAGACCTCATAGCCGTGGTTGGACGAAAGCCGCGCCGCGACCTGGATGGCGACGTCGTCATTCGGCTGCGACGATTCAAAAATGATCGAGGAGCGATGGTTCTGTTTCAGGACGCGAATTTCGTATTGGTCCATGGAAACCTCCAAAACCGATGCGACGGGCGCATTGTACGGCCGTGTACTTCACAGCGTCCAATGAACTCTGGCGCCCAGGAACAGTGCGGAACTTCGATTTTGCCGGAAATGACAGGTTTCCAAGCACGCTCTGTTACGGCGGCGTGAAAAGACGAAAATAAAAAAAGTTCCCCTATCAGCCGCTGGCCGGCATGGCCTTGCGCATGGGCTTGAGCACCACAAGCGCCGCCACCGCCACCACCACATTGGCAGCCGCGCCCAGCCAGAACACCATGTGCCAGTCGCCTTTCGCCGCAACCACCGCGGTCAGCGGCACCAGCAAGGACGCAGTGCCCTTGGCGGTGTAGAGCATGCCGGCATTGGTGGCGGCGTATTTCTGGCCAAAAGCATCGGTGCAGGTGGAGGGGAACAGCGAATAAATCTCGCCCCAGGTGAAATAGATCGCGCCCGAGCAAAGCACAAACATCACCGGATCATGGCCATATTGGGCCAGCGACCAGATCGCCACCGCGTCCAGCAGGAACGCGATGCACATGGTTTCTTCCCGTCCGATCTTGTCGGAAACCCAGCCGAAAAATGGCCGCGCCAAACCGTTCAACACGCCGTCAATCGCCACGGCCACGGTCAGCACCGGCCCCGCGAAACCGATCAGCGAGACATGATTCTTGGCGACACCGAAGTCAGCCGCGATGGACGCGAACTGCGCCGTCACAATCAACCCGCCCGAGGCCACCAGGGTGAACATCACATACAGCAGCCAGAACAGCGGCGTTTTCAAAACCTCCGCCGGCGCATAACTATGACTGGCCTGCGGATTGTGCACGGCCGTCAAAGGTTTCAAATGGGCGGGCGGCGCGCGGAGCAGCTGCGAGATGACCAGGATCACCAAACCCTGCCCCAGCCCAAACCAGAGGAACGCAGTCTGATAGCCATGAGCGGCGATCACATATTGAATGGGCACAACAGTGGCGACACTGCCCGCGCCAAAACCCGCAGCGGTCATGCCCACCGCCAGCCCGCGCCGCCCCACAAACCATTTCACGGCATTGCCGACACAGGTGCCATAGACCGCGCCCGCGCCGATGCCGCCAATAACGGCGCCGGCGTAAAGCATGGGGATGGAGTTGGCGATCGAATTGAGTGACCAGGCCAGCGCCACAAAGACACCGCCAAGCATCACCACGATGCGCGGACCGAACCGGTCCACAAACCAGGCTTCCACCGGCACCAGCCAGGTTTCCGCCAGCACGAAAAAGGCGAAGGCGCCGCCGATCGCGGCGCGTGACCAGCCTTGTGCTTTCGACATCGGATCGACGAAGAAGCTCCAGCCATATTGCAAATTGGCAATCATCACCATGCAGAGAATGCCGATGATGAGTTGAATCCAGCGGCCTTGATGCTCGCTGTCCGCGCCTGACGCTTCGGCCGCCATGTTACCCCTGGAGCTTTCCTGCCGGGATTTCGCTGGATCGCTGTTCCCGCCGCCGCTATATTTTTGTCTTTCCGGCCCGGAACAATACGGTTGAGAGAGGCCTTCATGTCAAGTCTTTACCCCGCCAGCACCATCAAGGACCTGATCCAGAAAGGCGGCGGCGAAGATGTTGCCATCGGCGCGCCTGAGCGCGCATCGCTGACGCATAAGGGCCTGCGCGATCTGGCGGCGCGCACGGTCGCCGCGCTCAACACATTTGGCATTGGGCGCAATGACCGCGTCGCGATTGTGCTGCCCAACGGCCCCGAAATGGCGGCCGCTTTCATCGCGATTGCCGCTGGCGCCACCACCGCGCCCCTCAATCCGGCCTATCGCAGCGAGGAATTTGATTTTTATCTTTCCGACCTCAACGCCAAGGCGCTGGTCATGCTGGAAGGCATGGAATCCCCGGCGCTTGCGATCGCGCAGGCGCGTGAAATTCCTGTCATCCGGCTGGTGCCCGGCACAGCGGCCGGCGATTTCACCTTGCAAGGCAAGGCTGGCGCGCCCGCCGCAAAAGGCGGGTATGCCGAAGAAGGCGATATCGCCCTGGTGCTGCACACCTCCGGCACCACCTCGCGGCCCAAGATCGTGCCCCTGTCTCAGACCAACATCACCGCATCGGCCTATCACATCGCCAATACGCTGAGCCTGACGCCGCAAGATGTCACGCTCAATATCATGCCGCTGTTCCACATTCACGGTTTGATCGCCGCCACGCTGTCCAGCATTTCGGCCGGCGCCGCCGTGATCTGCACACCCGGTTTCAACGCCTTGAAATTTTTCTCCTGGTTCGCCGAAGCCAATCCCACCTGGTACACCGCCGTGCCCACCATGCATCAGGCGATCCTCACCCGTGCCGACCGCAACAGCGAGATCATCGCCAGGGGCCGGTTGCGCTTTATCCGTTCGTCTTCTTCGTCCCTGCCGCCGCAGGTGATGGAGGCGGTGGAAAAAACCTTCGGCGTGCCGGTGTTGGAAGCTTACGGCATGACCGAAGCCGCGCATCAGATGGCGTCCAATCCCTTGCCGCCGCGCCAGCGCTTTGCCGGTTCGGTGGGCATCGCCGCCGGCCCGGAAGTCGGCATCATGAATGACGAAGGCGCACTGCTGGCGGCCGGCGAATTGGGCGAAATCGTCATTCGCGGCCGCAATGTCACCAAGGGCTATGAATCCAATCCCGATGCCAACGCCAAGGCTTTCACCAATGGCTGGTTCCGCACCGGCGACCAGGGTGTGATTGACGATACGGGTTATCTGCGCCTGACCGGCCGGCTGAAAGAACTGATCAACCGCGGCGGCGAAAAAATCAGCCCGCTGGAGGTCGATACCGTGATCATGGATCATCCCGCGGTAGCCCAGGTCGTCACTTTCGCGGTGCCGCATGACAAGCTGGGCGAGGATATCGCCGCCGCCGTGGTGCTGCGCGAGGGCGCGGCCTGCGACGAGCGGGAACTGCGCGCTTTCGTCAGCTCGCGCGTCGCCGATTTCAAAGTGCCACGCAAGATCGTGTTCCTGGCGGAAATTCCCAAAGGCGCCACCGGCAAGCTGCAGCGCATCGGCCTGGCGGAAAAACTCGGGTTGGCAGGATGAAGATCGCCGTCTTCGGCGCCGGCGCCATTGGCGGTTATCTGGCTGTCAAGCTTCAACAGGCGAGCGCCGATGTCAGTGTCATCGCACGCGGGCCGCATCTGGCGGCCATGCGCGAAAAAGGCCTGACGCTCATCAGCGAGGGGCAAACGGCCACTGTGCGCGTCAATGCCACCGACAAGGCCGAAGAAGCAGGCCCGCAGGATTATGTCATTGTCACCCTGAAGGCCAACGGGCTTGTCTCCGCCGCGCCGCAAATCGCCAAACTAATGGGGCCGCAGACGGCGCTGGTCACCGGCATCAATGGCGTTCCCTATTGGTATTTTTACGGGCTCGACAGCCCCTTCCGCGACCGGGTGGTGGAAAGCGTAGATCCCGGCGGCAAACTTTGGAGCCTGCTGCCGCCGCGCCAGGCCATTGGCTGTGTGGTCTATCCCGCCGCCGAAGTGATCGAGCCCGGTGTCATCGAACACACTTACGGCAATCGCTTTTCCCTGGGCGAACCCGACGGCAGCAAAAGCCCGCGCGCCCTGGCGCTGTCGCAAATGCTGGTGAAGGCGGGGCTCAAGGCGCCGGTGCGAGCCGACATCCGTGATGAGATCTGGGTGAAGCTGTGGGGCAATCTCGCCTTCAATCCACTTTCTGCGCTGACCGCCTCTACGCTGGATCGCCTCGCCTTCCGGCCGGAACTGCGCGCCGTAATCCGCGCCATGATGGAAGAAGCCCAAAGCGTGGCAGAAGCGCTGGGCGCCAAATTCGCCGTCAGCATCGACAAGCGCATTGATGGCGCCGGTGAAGTCGGCGCCCACAAAACCTCCATGCTGCAGGACCTGGAACGCGGCCGCCCGATGGAGATAGACGCCCTGCTGGGCGCGGTGGTCGAGATGGCCGACTTGACCGCGCGGCCGGCGCCCCTCTGCCGCATGGTGCTGAGCCTGGTGCGCGAACGCGCCCGCCGGGCGGGCTGCTATCCGGAATAGTGAGAACTTTTTCAGCAGAAAAAATGGTCGGAGAGAGAGGATTCGAACCTCCGGCCCCTACGTCCCGAACGTAGTGCATCAGCGCTTAACAACGCCAATGG